>JAGDBE010000033.1 GCA_017959195.1 Clostridia bacterium
GTCCCGTCTTTTCGCGAAGGAACGTGCAGAACGTTTTCGCGTCGGCACCGAGTTCCCTGCAGTCGAGCCAAACAAGGTAGGTACCCTCGGATGTTACCCGTTTTATGCACGGAATGTTCTTTTTGAGGTAATCATAAACGATATTTTTATTTTCGCCGACGTATGCATTGAACTCTTCGAGCCAGTCCTCGCATTTATCGAACGCCGCAACGGCTGCATCAACCGCAAAGGTATTGGGCTCCGCGCATTCGTCGGTGTTCAGTCCTCTTTTTACCTTATTATAAAGGTTTTTATTCGGCACGACGACGGCGGAAGTTTTTATACCCGCTATATTGAAGCACTTTGTGGGCGCGATGAGCGTTACGCTGTTGTTTTTCGCTTCTTCGCTTACCGAAACAAACGGCGTATATGCGCTTCCGGGAATTGCGACGTCGCAGTGTATCTCGTCGGAAACGACGACGACGTTATTGTCCGCGCAGAGCTTTGCGATTTTTTGCAGTTCCTCTTTGCTCCACAGTTTTCCCGCGGGGTTCTGCGGATTGCAAAGAATGAGCATTGTCGTCTCGGGGTCGGAAAGCTTCTTTTCGAGGTCCTCAAAATCTATTGAATACTCCCCGTCCTTATATATGAGTTCGTTTTCGACAACTCTTCTGCCGTTGTTTATTACAGAAGTATAGAAGTGGTTATACACCGGAGTGTTAAGCACGATTTTTTCGGCGGGCGTCGTCAGTTTGCGCACCACGCTCGAAAGGGAGGCGATTACGCCGGTACTGAACAGGAGCCACTCTTTTTCGTATTTTACGCCGTGTCTTCTCTGCCACCAGGATATGTAGGCGTTATACCATGCGTCGGGAATGATATTATAGCCGAAAACCTTTTGACCGATTTTCGCACACAGAGCCTCGATTATTGCGGGCGCCGCCTCAAAATCCATGTCCGCTACCCACATGGGAAGCTCGTTTTCCTTTGCCAGATCCCATTTCAGGCTGTTTGTGTTTCTTCTTTCAACCTCTTTGTCGAAATTGTAATTCATTTGTTATTCCTTCTTTTTATTTAATTATTATTTTTGTTTTTTCCGGCTTTATTTTGTCTTTTTCCATGATGAGTTTATCTATGCCTTTTGCTCTGATTACGCCGCCTTTCGGGTTAAACACGCTGTCGATATTCGAATTTACGTCGGCGTCCACCGTCGAATATTCAAAAGCAAGCGTCGTGTTTTCAAGCACGCAGTTTACAAGTTTCAGGTTTTCAATACAGCAGAGTCCCTGCAGGCTTTCTATCGTACAGTTGACAAAGGTTAAGTTCTTCGAGTTCCAGCCGAGGTACTCCCCTCTTATGACGCTGTCGTAAACGGTTACGTTTTCGGCGTTCCAGAACGCGTCCTTCGAGATGAGCACGGAGTTGCGTATTTCTATATTCTTTCCGCCGTCGAACGGGTAGTTTCCGTCGAGTTCGAAATTATCCATTACGATATTTTTGCTGTTCATGCCGAAATAATTGCCTTTTGCCTTTATGTTCTTTGCAAAAAATCCGTCGCACAGCCACAGCGTTTCCTCGGCGTTGGGAATATTTACGTTTTCAAGCGTTATGTTCTTGGTTCTCCTGAACGTTTTGGGCGCGATAATCTCGCAGTTTTTCATATCTATATTTTTAGTGTACCATATTCCCGCCCTGCCGGTCATGGTAAGCGTACAGTTTTCCGCCTTTACGTTTCTGCAGTGCCACAAAGGATATTTCCAGTCGAACGTACAGTTATGCAAATCTATGTTTTTGCTCTCTTTGAGCGGCGATTCGCCGTCAAAAAACAACGTGTCCTTTATTATAAGATTTTTGCTTCTGAAAAGCGCCCTCTCTCCCGAAAGTTTTTGGTTTTCGATTAATTTCATATATTACCTCTTACTGTCTCATCAATGCATTCGTCTCTTTACAATTTCTTCTCAAGTCTGTTCCTTATCTCTTCAATGAATTTTGCCGTATTTACCGGCTTTGCCTCTATATTTTCCGCAAGATTTACGAGGTCCTTGGTCATAATTCCTTCGTTTAACGTATCTATGCACGCTTCTTCAAGCTTTTTCCCGAAATTTGCAAGTTCGGGAAGGTTATCAAGTTCTCCCCTCTTTTTGAGAGCGCCCGTCCATGCGAAAATGGTCGCTATCGGGTTTGTGGAGGTCTCCTCGCCGTTTAAGTATCTGTAATAGTGGCGGGTTACCGTTCCGTGCGCCGCCTCAAACTCGTATTTTCCGTCAGGGCTCACAAGAACGCTGGTCATCATCGCAAGCGAGCCGAACGCCGTCGATACCATATCGCTCATAACGTCGCCGTCATAGTTTTTCAGCGCCCAGATATATCCGCCCTCGCTTCTTATCACTCTTGCAACGGCGTCGTCTATAAGCGTATAGAAATATTCAATTCCGAGTTCCTCGAATTTTGCCTTATA
>JAGDBE010000034.1 GCA_017959195.1 Clostridia bacterium
CATGCCCGTGCGGCCGCCGCGGCTGTTTATCTGAAACATTTTTTACTCCTTTAACCGATTGTTTTTTTCATTATAGCACGGAAAGGATAAAAATGCCGTTAAGATTCGGGTTGAGGTGTTAAGACGGCGTTAAGATAATAAAAAGCGGGCTGCTTTAAGCAGTCCGCTTTTATATAGGTTAATTTAGCTTTATGAATTAATCATTCCGTACAGTTCGTCGATTCCGATTATCGGGATGCCGAGTTTCTGCGCCTTATCGAGTTTACTGCCGGCGTCAGAACCGCAAAGTAAGAAATTTGTATTTTTTGACACCGACGAGATGACTTTTCCGCCGTTATCCTGTATGAGTTTTGCGGCGTCGTCCCTCTTTATGCCCGCAAGCGTTCCCGTTATTACGAAGCTATAGCCCGAAAGCGCGTCGCTGACCTTAGTCGACTTCATTTCCGTTTCTACGCCGTACTCTTTCAGTCTTGCGCAGAGGTGCAGCGAGCCGGGGCGTGAAAAATAGTCGGAAATGCTCTTTGCGACGATATTTCCGATATCCTCTATTTCGGTAAGCGTTTCTTCGCTTGCGTTCATGAGGTTTTCAAGTGTTTCAAAGTGCTCGGCAAGCGATTTTGCGGTCTGTTTTCCGACGTGTCTTATGCCGAGTCCGTAAAGTAGTCTTGCAAGGCCTCTCGTCTTTGAGTTTTCTATACTTTTTATGAGGTTTTCGCTCGATTTTTCGCCCATTCTCTCGAGTTTCGTCAAATCTTCCGCTTTAAGTGCGTACAAATCGGCGGCGCTCTTTAAAAGTCCTGCAGAAATGAGCTGTGCAATCTGCGCCTCTCCGCAGCCCTCGATATCCATGGCGTCTCTCGAAACGTAATGTTCGAGGCTTCTTGCGAGCTGTGCGGGGCATTCGGGGTTTACGCATCTATATGCCGCTTCCCCCTCTTCACGCACGGTTTTTTCGCCGCAAGACGGGCAGTTTTCGGGCATTTCGAACGGCTCAAGATCCGCTTTTCTGTCCTCAAGCGACACCTTTTCGATTTCGGGGATGATATCCCCCGCCTTATGCACGAAAACGGTATCTCCGACGCGTATATCCTTTGAGCGTATATTATCTATATTATGGAGCGTCGCCCTGCTTACGACGGAGCCCGCCAAATTTACGGGTTCGAGCACCGCAAACGGTGTTATGACGCCCGTTCTGCCGACGTTTACTTCTATCGACAGAAGTTTTGTCTTTTTTTCGTCGGGGGGATATTTGAATGCGCACGCCCATTTAGGCGCATGCGGGAGTTCACCGACCCTCTCCCTTTCGGCAAAGTCGTCTATTTTCAGCACGGCGCCGTCGATATCAAATTCGAGGCCCGGTCTGTTTTCGCCGAATCTGATTATTTCTTCTTTTATTTGTTCCTTATCCGTAAAGACGTTATACGACGGCGACACGCAAAAGCCGAGTTTTTTCAAATAATCGAGGCTCTGCGCGTGGGAGATCAGTTCCGGCGCGCCGGATGACGACTGGATATTGAAGACGAAAATTTCAAGTCCTCTGGATGCCGCGATTTTACTATCTAACTGTCTTACCGAGCCTGCGGCGGCGTTTCTCGGGTTTGCAAACGGGGTTTCCCCGTTTTCGTCGCGTTTGGCATTAAGTCTCGCGAACGCCTTTTTCGGCATATAGACCTCGCCTCTTACGCAGAGGTACGGTATCTTTTCGGGAAGAAGAAGCGGTATGCTCTTTACGGTTTTGAGGTTATAGGTTATATCCTCGCCGACGATTCCGTCGCCCCTCGTGGCGCCCCTTGTAAAGACGCCGTCCCTATATTCGAGCGACACGGAAAGGCCGTCGATTTTATATTCGACGGCGTACTTCGCCTCGTGTCCCAGAAATTCGTTCGTCTTATCTATATACGAAAACAGTTCGTCGAACGAAAACACGTCGTTCAAGCTCTTTAGCGGCACTTCGTGCCTTACCTTTTCGAATTTTTCGGCAACGTAGCCGCCCACTCTTTCGCTTGGAGAGTCCGCTTTTTTCAAATCCGGAAACTCTTTTTCAAGCGAGATCAGTTCCTCAAGCAGCATATCGAAATCGTAGTCCGATATCTCCGGGCTGTCTTCAAGATAGTATTTTTTTCTATGATAATTTATCCGCTCCGACAAGTAGGAAATGCGTTCCCTTGCCTGCTCTTCCGACATATTCATACAAGCATTTTTCTCCTGTTTTATTCACGTTTTAATTATATCATTTGCAAAAAAAGATGTCAATATTTATAAAAATTCAAAAAAACAGTTGTATTTATCGGAACATGGTGTTATAATATTATTCGTAAATATGCGGACCCGCATAATCTTTCTATTTTGGAGGCAATTATGGCAAGAGTAAACTCTTCACAGAAAAAACAGCAGAAATCGTTTATCATTATGATTGTGGCGATTGTCTTGGTCGCTCTCGCAATCTGTTTCGTATTATTCGACAAATATTCGTCAAAATCCTCGCTTCTCGAAAACCAGAACTTTGCAAAAGCCCTTTCGTCGGCAATAGGCAAGGCGCCCGCGTTCATTTCGCAGGATGACCTCGCAAAGCCCGAATATCTGGCGGTTTCTTACGACGCTTCGTCAAAAACCTACTCGATAGGCATTGGCTACGACGGTTTTCTTGACGGCTACAACGACTATCTCAAAAAGTCGGAAGCGGGCGAAGACGTGTCCGGCATAGACCTTTCCAAATTTGTTAAATCCGCGTCATACAAGGGCGAAAGCGAGCTCTTTGACGACATAAAGTATTTTACCGGCGTTAAAGTTATGGAACTGTCCGAACTTTCGTTTACCGATTCAAGCGTATTCGCAGGTCTTTCAAAAATCACCGACGCGAACGTTTCATACTGCGGACTTACGGAAGTTTCCGGATTTGCGGATTACGGCAACCACGAGGGATTTGAAGTTCTCAACATCACCGGCAACAGCGTTGAAGACTACTCGCCTTTGGAATATTTCAAGGACAAGGTTATCGTAAACCACTACTACACGCTTAAACCCAACGAAGACGGATCTTATGACTCGAGCAGTATAGTTGCGGTTAGCCAGACGCTTGAAGAATACCTCGAACAGCTTGCTGAGGAAGAAGAAGGTGGAGAAGAAGCCGACGGCGAGGAAGAAGCCGAGGGCGAAGAAGCCGAAAATGAAGGTGCAGAAGGCGGAGAAGCTGACGGCGGAGAAACAGACGGCGGAGAAGAAGCTGAAGAACCCGAAGAAGAGCCGGCTGAATAATATTGAAAAAAGAAAAAAAGACCTGCTTTCGCAGGTCTTTTTTTATTACTTGAATTTGAATTATTATTATGTTATAATTGTATCTGGTAAAAATCGGAGAAGAACGGGAGAGGCAAAATGAAAGTAAGAGCGGGCATTTTTGCGGCGTTTGCCGTGCTTACAATGATATGCATATTTATACTTTCTTCCCAGACTCTCTATGAGTCCAACAATTTCAGCAACAGGCTGACCAATGCGATTGTCAACCTTCTTGAGCCCGATCTGCACGGCGAAAACGCTGAAAAAGCGAAGGAAAAAGCTGAAAACGAAGCCGGAGAAGCCGAAAAAAGCGTGGAAGCTTCGGCGGCGGAAGGCGAAAAGCTGCCGGAAGAGATACTAAACCGTGCCGAAAGTTCTTATGGCGAAGAAGTTGTGGACAAGCTCATCATTCCGAAAAAGCGCTGGCTCGGCATACATCCGCTGCGGTTTTCGTCTATGGTGAGAAAGGCCGCGCATTTTATCTTGTTTATGCTTCTGGGGCTCTTCTTCTGTCTTGCGTTATCGTCGTTTTTATCAAAGCACAACGTTTTCACGTTTCTTATTTCGCTTGCGTTCTGCGCTTTATACGCGGGAATAGACGAGTTTCACCAGCTTTTCGTCGAGGGGCGCGGAGCCGAATTTTTAGACGTGCTTATAGACGTTGCGGGCGCGCTTTTGGGCATTCTCATCGCGACTTTGATTTACTATTTGCGCTCGAAAATTAAAAAGCGGAAGGAAAAGAAAATATAACAAAAAAGGTTGTCTTTCGACAACCTTTTTTATTAACCGTTTTTCTTTTTGAGTTCTTCCTCGTAGAGTTTTAAGACGGAGGAGGCGAATTTTTCGCTTTCGAAGCATTCGGGCAGTTGTTTTGAGTTTTCTTTTCCGTTTTTGACGTCTATTACCGAGTCGAGCGCCCGTATAAAGCTTTCCTCATCGTCGAAGAACGCGCCGTTTTGTCCCTCGGTTATCGCATCTTCAAGGCATCTTCTGTCCTTTGCGATTACGGGGAGGTTGCAGTACAGCGCCTCGTAAAACGTGAGGCCCTGCGTTTCGCTCATCGACGCGCTTGCGAAAACGTCGGCGGCGTCATAGTATTTTCTTATCTCGGAATGCGGCACGCCGTCGTGTATTACCGCTTTATTCTCAATACCGAGTTTCTTAATCTTCTTTTTAAGCGTTTCCTTTGACGGACCGTCGCCGACCGAAAGAAAATATGTATTATCATGCGTTTTTACGTACTCTGCAAAGAATTCCGCAAGCTCGTCGAGGTTTTTCTCAGACGACACGCGTCCGAGGAAAATTACGATCTTTGCATCTCCGGGGATTCCAAGCTCTTTTCTTGTCTGCGGAATTTCGCTTCTTCTTTCGGCGCCGAGTTCGCTGAAATCTATTCCCGTAGGTATGATTACGGTATTGATTTTATCGGAAAACTTCCCTGTTTTTACGTAGTCGTACGTCTTGCTCGTCGGCACTATGAGTGCGTCGGAACGCAAAAAGCACCTGTTCAGATACCACGGAATAAACTTTTCAGTAACGAAGCGGTTTTTGACGAAGGGACCTACGTAGTAGCGGTAGTCGGTATGCAGGGTATGGATCCAGACCGGCTTTTTTTCACATTTTTTATAAATATATTTTGCGATTTCAAAAGTTGAAAACTCGCAGTTTGTATGGATTACGTCGGGGCCCCATTTTACGAGTTCGCGAACATATTTTGAGTGCTTTTTCGTGCGCAGTCTTATTCCCGGATAGATGAACGCGGGCATGCTCGCAAGCGCATAGACGTTCCCCTCTTTACAAGATTTCGCGTCGTCGGACAAAGTGAGCACCCTTACGTCGTGCCCCGTCTTTTCGAGTTCCCTTAAAAGAATTGCAAGAGAAATGGACACTCCGTTTTGTTTTTCCGGTTTTACGTCGTGAAGCAAAAGTATTTTCAAAGGATTTCCCCCAATACTCGATTTTATTGTTTATATTATACCATATTTCTTTATGAAAAGCAAATGCGAAGTCTTTTTTATTGACTTTAACAAAAAAATATTATATACTTATTTCAGTAAAAAAACATCCCTTTTTTAAAGGAGAAGTCATGGAAAAGCTGAAAATTACGTTCAAAAAACTCGACGAAAATGCCGTCGTTCCGTCATACGGTTCGGAATTTGCGGCGGGTGCGGATTTATATTCACTCCCCGGCGACGTTTCAATTGCTCCCGGGCAGACCGTCATCATTCACACGGGGCTATCTTTTGAAATTCCCGAGGGTTACGGCGGTTTTATCTTTGCGCGCAGCGGTCTTGCGACGAAAAAGGGCCTTGCGCCCGCAAACAAGGTCGGAGTCATAGACAGCGACTACAGAGGCGAAATCATGGTGGCGCTTCACAACTCTTCGGGAAGCGTTCAGACCGTTTCGGGCGGCGAGCGCATTGCGCAGATAGTATTTCTTCCCTACGCCGCGGCGGAATTTTTCGAAGCGGATACTCTCGGCGACACAAAAAGGGGCGGCGGCGGTTTCGGCTCGACGGGAACGAACTGACCTGTGGCATTAAACATCTTTTTTAAAATGAAGAAGCGGAAAGAGAAAATCTCTTTCCGCCTTTTTTATTGTTTTTTACAGAATTTTTCGTTCTTACAGCCGCCGTTTTTTTCGCAGTTATGTTTATTCATACATTCGTAGTACACTTTCCCGTTCGATATATATTTACTCAGCGCCGTATTTGCGTCTATCACGCTGCAGTACCTTTCAAGCGTCTCTTTGAATTTTCCTTTATCCGAAAATGCGCTTATCATTTTTCTGCCTCCGATTACAGTATACGCTTTTATTATATGTAATCTTCAAAAAAAGTATACTCTGTCGGGTTTAATCGGAATTTTCGTCGGAAAAAGGCAGTTTATTTATCTTATAGCCGTCGATTTCCGCTCTCTGCATTGCGCCGAAAATCCTATATTTCAGCCCTTTATTCTCTTTTTCGAGTTTTGAAAGCATTTTCTTTATCTCTTCCCTATCGGAATGTTTATCCTCGGGGCAGGGGCTTGAAAGAATCGGAAGATTAGAGTGGTTTATAAAATACTTTATTTCCTTTTCGCGTGCGTAAACAAGCGGTCTTATTACCGTTATATCGCGTCTGTCAAGATACGTTACCGGCGAAAAGCAGCCTATTCTTCCCTCATTGAAGAGGTTTAACATAAACGTTTCAACGGCGTCGTCGAAATGGTGTCCGAGTGCGATTTTATTACATCCGAGTTTTTTTGCGTTTTCGTGCAGCGCGCCGCGTCTCATTCTCGCGCAGAGCGAGCAGGGGTTATTTTCTTTTCTGATATCGAAAATTATTTTTGCGATATCCGTCTCGAAAAGAGTGAAATTTACTTCAAGCTCTTCGCAGAGTTTTCTTATCTTTTCAAAGCCCGCCTTCTGCTCCTCTTCGGAGCCCATGCCCGATTTATAAAATCCGGGGTCCATGGTTACGGCTTCGATTTCAAATTCGTTCGGGTAAAATCTCCTCAAATTTGCAAGCGCGCACAAAAGGGTTACCGAATCCTTGCCGCCCGAAACTCCGACGGCGATTCTATCGCCTGTCTTTATCATTTCATAGTCGTCGACGGCTCTTCTTGTATAACTTAAAATTCTTCTGATATTATATTCGTACATATACGTCCTTTTCTGTCTGTAATATATTTTTTTGACCTTTCATATATTTTTCAAAGAAATATGAAAGGAATTCCGTTATGAAAAATCTGATAATTTTACTTTTTTTATTCGTTTTATCGGCAATTCTTTCTCTTTACTCGGCGTTTTTGAAAAAAGAGCAGAATAAAGACCAACCGTTAAGCGTTTTCGCACCCGTATATTACGGAAATTCTTTTGACGAAATAACAGCTCTTGCGCCTTCCGTTTCGGCACGCTCGGCAATCCTTACCGAGCTTCAAAGCGGCGCGGTTTTATACGAAAAAAACGCTGACGAGCGTCTTCCGATGGCAAGCACCACGAAAATCATGACATCAAAGATTATTCTTTCGCGCATGTCTCTTTCCGACGTCGTTTCGGTCCCGAAAGAAGCCGCTCTCATCGAGGGCTCGTCTATTTATCTTAAAGAAGGAGAAAAAATCTCCGTAAAAGACTTATTATACGGGCTTTTACTTGAATCGGGCAACGATGCGGCATACACTCTTGCGCATGCGTGCGCCGGCAGCGAAGGTGAATTTGTAAAACTTATGAACGAGGAAGCGGAAAAGCTTAAACTTTACAACACGCATTTTGCAAATCCGCACGGGCTTTCGGCGGAAAATCACTACACGACCGCGCGCGACCTTGCTTCTTTGACAAAAGCCGCGATGGAAAACGATATTTTCCGCGAAATCGTATCGACGAAAACTTACGTCTCCACTTCTTCCGACGGCGTGAAGCGGTATTTTTCAAACCACAACAAGCTTCTCAAATCGGAAAGCGATATTATCGGCGTTAAGACGTGTTACACGAAAGCGGCGGGCAGGTGTCTTGTTACCGCTATGTCGCGTTCCGGCAGCGAATACGCCGCCGTTACCCTTGATGACCGCGACGACTGGCGCGACCACAAAAATTTATTTTCTTACGCCTTCGAAAACTTCCGCTCAATATGCGTTTCGAAAGAAAACGTCTTTGCAATATACTTACAAAACAGGAAATTCACCTGCAAAGAAAGCGTTTATTTTGCCTGCTCATCGCAAAGCGTGCCGACTCTTTCATACACCTTCACATTCGACGGAGTAAGCGCGGTATTTACGGAATTTTACGCAGACGGCGCGGAAATGGGGAAATTCTGTCTTTCGGAGGTTTACTGAGCGGGCGGATCTTTTCTCACGCCGAGCAATTCGACTTTTTCTCCGTCCGACGAAAAGATAATATCTCCGTTTTTACTCGTTTCAAGCACCGAAGCGCCTATTTTTGCAAAATTCTTTA
>JAGDBE010000035.1 GCA_017959195.1 Clostridia bacterium
CACAACCTGACGCTCTAGCCAACTGAGCTAATCCCACCGTAATTATTAAATAAACGGCATTAAAAACGCCGTTTTACGCCTGAAATGGCGTGCCTTGGGGGACTCGAACCCTCGACCTACTGCTTAGAAGGCAGTTGCTCTATCCTGCTGAGCTAAAGGCACGTGCGGAATAAAAAAAGCACCTAAGTGCATTATTATCATTCTGGAGCGGGTGACGGGAATCGAACCCGCACGGCCAGCTTGGAAGGCTGGAATTCTACCATTGAACTACACCCGCGTCAAGTCTAAACGCTCATATATAATAGCATAGTTTTTGTTGTTTGTCAATACTTTTTTGCGAAAAATCATAAAAAGAAAGGCACGCAAAGAGAAAATCGGGAGAGTTCTCTCCCGATTTTTCCCGGCCTTTAAGCCATCTTGTAAACTAACAGTGAAAACGTCGGATTTGTAAGGCTTCCGGTGGTTCCTCCGGTAATATCGACGGTAAAATACAGGTTAGTGCCTGTCGTCGTGAATGCAAAGACGTTTGTTAACTCTCCGCTGCCGACGGCTGCGTACTGTTTTTCGCCGTTAAAGTTCGGCTGAACAGTAACAGCGGCTTCGTCTTCGGTTTCGCCGCCCAGAACGTAGTTTACGACGTATTTTCCCTCGGGGAGAACCACGTTCTGCCCGTCAGTCGATAAAGAAGTGCCGGTCTGCGAATCGGTAAGAGAAAGCGTCAGCGTGTCTCCCGTTGTAACGGTTGAAGCAGTTGTGCTGAAGTACGCATAGTCGGTTAACGGTGCTTCTCCCGTCGCGCCGGCAGGCCCGGTCGCACCGGTCGCTCCGGTCGCACCCGTTGCACCTGTTGCGCCCGTTGCCCCCGTGGGACCTATCGGGCCCATGGGGCCCATCGGACCGGGACGGCAGGCAGGCCGCGGAGGAAAAGGAGCAGGGCGAACGCAGCTCTGCGGCGAAACGGGACAATAACTGCCGTTCTGAGCCGACGTTCCGGCAACGTTTCCGCAGGAAGAACATTCGGGAAGTTGAGAGGCTATCTGCAAAAACGGCGAATATCCCGGCACGTTGTATACAGCGCCTGAGTTTCCGTAGTTGGTCATAGAAAAGTTCCTTTCTCAGAAGTTTTAACGGAAAATATCCGTCTGTATATAATATGAAAAACACTTCTGTTTTGTCAAAGAAGCGAATATGATGTTACGGGAGTGATTTTATGACTTTTTCATTGTGCATGATAGTAAAAAACGAGGAAAAAACGCTTGAAAGATGCCTTGAAAGCGTAAAAGGCGTTTTTGACGAGATAATTATCGTCGATACCGGCTCGTTTGACAAAACGAAACTCATAGCGTCGGAGTTTACCGATAAAATCTACGATTACGCATGGAACGAAAACTTTTCCGACGCGCGCAACTACTCGTTTTCAAAGGCAAAAGGCGACTATATAATGTGGCTCGACGCCGACGACGTCGTTGACGGGGCCGAAAGGGAGAAACTTGTTTATCTTAAAGAGACGGCTTCCGGGAAAACCGACGTTTATATGATGAAATACGCCGCCGCATTCGATGCAAACGGCAAAGAGACGTTTACTTATTACAGGGAAAGACTGCTGAAAAGGGAAAGGAACTTCAAATGGAAGGGATTTGTGCACGAGGTTATAACGCCGTCGGGAAACGTCGAATTCTGCGATATAACGGTAAAGCATCTGCCACCTGAGGACGAAAGCAAGGACCCGGCAAGAAACCTTAGGATGTACGAAAATTATATCTCAAAAGGCGGAATTCTCGACGCAAGACAGAAATACTACTACGCGAGGGAGCTTTATTATAACGGAAGAAAAGATAAGGCGGCTGCTGTGTTCGAGGACTTTCTGAGGGATAAAAACGCGTGGCCGCCCGATAAACTCGGCGCCGTGTACACTCTTTACGATATCTACGAAAAGGATAACCCCGAAAAAGCGGGAGACGCACTTGCAAAAGGGCTCACAGGTGAATGCCTTGCACCGCAGCTGTTCTGCCTTGCGGGCGACCGCATGCTTGCAAGGGGAAGACTGCCCGAGGCGGTTCTGTGGTATAAAACGGCGCTTCTCTGCCCGGAGGATTACAGAAAATACGGCTTTGCAACCGTGGATTATGAGGAATATTATCCTTATATGCAGCTCTGCCTGTGCTATGACAGACTCGGGGACATCGTTGCCGCGAATAAGTATAATCAGAAAGCGAAAAATATAAAGCCCGACAGCGAAGAGGTGAAATATAACGAAAAATACTTCGAAAATATCCTTAAAGACGGAAAATTAAGCGAAAACGGTGTTGAAAACGAGAGCGAAATGTGATATTATAAATATGTAGGGAAAAAAGGTGTTAAAGGATAATAAAATGGATATAAGGAAAGAATCGCTCAAAAAGCACTATGAATGGAAAGGAAAAATATCGGTTAAAGCGAACGTCAAGGCAGATACGGCGGAAACACTCGCGCTTGCGTATACGCCCGGCGTTGCCGAACCGTGCCTCGTAATAAAAGACGACGTGAATAAGTCGTACGAGCTCACGAGAAGGTGGAATACCGTCGCCGTAATAACCGACGGCACGGCGGTGCTGGGACTCGGCGATATAGGCCCCGAAGCGGGAATGCCCGTAATGGAGGGCAAATGCCTGCTCTTCAAGGAGTACGGCGGCATTGACGCAATTCCGCTCTGTATTCGCTCAAAAAACGTCGACGAAATCGTAAAGACGGTGAGTTTGCTGCTCGGAAGCTTCGGCGGCGTTAATTTGGAGGACATTTCCGCGCCGAGATGCTTTGAGATAGAAAGGAAACTTAAAGAGATTTCCGATATACCGATTTTCCACGACGACCAGCACGGAACGGCGGTTATCGCGCTTGCGGCGCTTATAAATTCGCTGAAACTCACAAATAAGAAAATAGATGAAATAAAGGTCGTAATAAACGGCGCGGGAGCCGCGGGAAGCGCAATAGGCAGACTTATGATAGGCTACGGCGTGAAAAACCTCATATTCTGCGACAAAAACGGCGCAATATGCCGCGGAGAAAAACAGCTCCACGAGGAGCACGAAAAACTTGCGCTTATAAGCAACCCGAATAACGAAAAAGGAAAGCTTGAAGACGTTATACGCGGCGCCGACGCGTTTTTCGGACTGTCAAAGCCGAAAATGTTAAGCGAAGATATGGTAAAAAGCATGAATAAGGACGCGATAGTCTTCGCGATGGCGAATCCCGACCCCGAAATACTGCCCGAAGAAGCAAAAAAGGCGGGCGCGCGCATCGTCGGCACGGGCAGAAGCGACTACCCCAACCAGATAAACAACGTCCTCGCGTTTCCCGGCATATTCAGGGGCGCGCTCGACGTGCGGGCAAGCG
>JAGDBE010000036.1 GCA_017959195.1 Clostridia bacterium
CTGCGTTGCGGGAATAACTATGCAGCGAACGCCTTTTGCAACTTTTCTTCCTTTGAGTATTTCGGCGGCGGCTCGAAGATCTGATATTCTTCCGTTCGTGCAGGAGCCTATTACGACCTGGTTGATTTCAAGTCCCGAAACCTCTTTTGCCGTCTTTGTGTTTGACGGCAGGTGGGGCAGCGACACCGTCGGTTCAAGCGTATCAAGGTCGATTACGACTCCTCTTTCGTAATGCGCGTCGTCGTCCGCTTTGAAAATCTTCGGTTCTCTTGTAAATAAGCCCTTTATATACTCCATCGTCTTTTCGTCAACCGGGAAAATTCCGTTTTTGCCGCCCGCTTCTATTGCCATATTGGAGATGGTAAACCTGTCGTCCATCGAGAGTTCGGATACGCCCTCTCCCGCGAATTCAATGGATTTATAAAGCGCTCCGTCAACGCCGATAAGGCCTATCAAGTGCAGTATCACGTCTTTACCGGTAACGTATTTTTTAAGTTTTCCTTTAAGCGTAACCTTTATCGCCTCGGGCACCTTGAACCAGTTTTCGCCCGACGCCATACCCGCCGCCATATCGGTGGAGCCCACGCCCGTGGAAAACGCGCCGAGCGCTCCGTAGGTGCAGGTATGCGAGTCCGCGCCTATAATGCAGTCGCCGGGGCCGACGATTCCCTTTTCGGGCAAGAGCGCATGCTCTATTCCGACCTGTCCGACGTCGTAAAAATGTGTAATTTCATGCTTTTTTGCAAAATTTCTCGCCGTCGCGCAGAGCTGTGCCGATTTTATGTCCTTACACGGCGTATAGTGGTCGAGCACTATTGCGATTTTGTCCTTATCGAACACTTTTGTAAAGCCCGCGTCCTCAAAGACCTTTATCGCAACCGGCGTCGTAACGTCGTTTCCCAGAACGACGTCGAGCTTCGCTTCTATGAGGTCTCCCGCCTTCACTTCGGGGAGCCCTGCGTGAAAAGCGAGGATTTTCTGTGTCATTGTCATTCCCATATCAAGATTTCTTCCTTCCCGCAAGAAGTTTGTTCATGGCTTTTATATAAGCCGTTATACTTGCTTCTATTATGTCGGTCGAAAGTCCGACTCCGCTGTAAGTATGGTTATCCGACGTGAGTTTTACGTTTACAACGCCGAGCGTGTCCTTGCCTTCGGATATGGAATTGATGTTGTACACGTCAAACGTATGCTCGGGCGGGTTTATTATGCCGTCTATCGCCTTGAACGACGCGTCAATGGGTCCGTCGCCGAGAGAGACGTTCTCAAATTTCTCATCCCCGAACTTTAAGCTTACCGAGCTTGTGCTGGAGGTGAAATTGCTCGTATAAATGGTAAACCAGTCGAGGCTGTAGCCTTCCGTTTCGTTCTGATTTGTCGCTCCGTGAAGGATAATTGCTTCAATATCCTCGTCGGCAACCGTCTTTTTCTTGTCGCACAGCACCTTGAACTCCTCAAAGCAGCGCAGAAGCTCGTTTTCGTCGAGCGTATAGCCCATTTCTTTGATATGGCTTTCAAACGCGTGCTTGCCGGAATGTTTTCCGAGAACGATGCTGTTTGTATGTATTCCGACCGCCTCGGGCGTCAAGATTTCATACGTCTTTTTGTTTGCGAGCACTCCGTGCTGATGTATTCCCGACTCGTGCGCAAAAGCGTTTTTGCCCACGATGGGCTTGTTGAGCGGCGCACTCTGACCGATTATGTTGTAAACGGTCTTGCTCGTGCGGTAAATCTGCGTTGCGTCAATACCCGTATAAAGCTCGGAATACATATCGGGGCGCGTGCGCATAGCCATTACGACTTCCTCGAGGGAAGTGTTGCCGGCGCGCTCGCCGAGTCCGTTTACGGTGCATTCAATCTGCCTTGCACCCCCGAGTACGCCGCCGAGCGAGTTTGCAACCGCCATTCCGAGATCGTTATGGCAGTGACCCGAAAATATCGCTTTATCGGAGTTCGGCGTTTTCTTTATGACGTATTCTATGAGGTTTTTCATTTCTCCCGGCGTCGTGTAGCCGACGGTGTCGGGAAGATTTATCGTATTTGCGCCGTTATTTATCGCGATTTCAACGACTTTACACAGAAAATCGGGGTCGCTTCTCGTTGCGTCTTCCGCCGAAAATTCTATGTTTGAGCAGTATTTTTTCGCGTACGCCGTCATTTTTGCCGTCTTTTCAAGCACCTGATCCGGCGTCATTTTGAGTTTATACTCCATGTGAAGGGGCGACGTTGCGATAAACAGGTGAATTCTCGGGTCGGCGGCGATTTTTACCGCCTCCCACGCAGCGTCTATATCCTTTTCGAGCGCTCTTGCGAGCGACGCCACGGTACATTCCTTTATTGTTTTCGCAATGGTGTTTACCGACTCGAAATCTCCCGGAGAGGAAATCGCAAAGCCCGCCTCGATTATATCTACCTTCATTTTTTCGAGGTGTCTGGCGATTTCTATCTTCTCTTTGAGATTCATGCTGCAGCCGGGAGACTGTTCGCCGTCTCGGAGGGTTGTGTCAAATATTCTGATTTGTTCCATCGTATACTTTTCCTTTTATCGTTAAATGAGAACGGCGCCTTTATCCGCCGAGGTTACGAGCTTTGCATATCTTGCGATGTATCCCGTCTTTATTTTCGGCTCGGGGCAGACCCATTCTTTTCTTCTGCGTTCAAGTTCTTCGTCTGAGACTTCAAGGGTAATCGAACAATTCTTTATATCAATGGAAATTATATCGTTATTTTTTACAAGAGCGATATTTCCGCCCGACGCCGCCTCGGGACTTACGTGTCCTATCGACGCGCCTCTCGTGGCGCCCGAAAATCTGCCGTCGGTTATGAGTGCAACGCTTTCTCCCAAGCCCATTCCGCAGATTGCCGACGTGGGATTGAGCATTTCTCTCATGCCGGGGCCGCCTTTCGGACCTTCGTAGCGTATGACGACAACGTCGCCCGGCTTTATTTCCTTTGCGTATATCGATTTTATTGCCTCTTCCTCGCTGTCAAACACTCTTGCGGGGCCCTTGTGTACCATCATTTCGGGAGCGACCGCCGACTGCTTTACAACGCAGCCGTCGGGCGCGAGATTTCCTTTAAGCACCGCAATTCCGCCGTTTGCGGAATACGGATTTTCTATCGGTCTGATGATTGAAGTATCGAGATTCTTACAGTCCGCAACGTTTTCGCCCATCGTCTTTCCCGTTACCGTCATTACGTCGGTATGAAGGAGATTTTTCTTTGTAAGCTCGTTCATCACGGCGTAAACGCCTCCCGCGCGGTCAAGGTCCTCCATAAAGGTATCTCCCGCGGGCGCAAGGTGGCACAGATTCGGCGTTTTTGCGGAAATTGCGTTGGATTTGTCAAGGCTTATCTCAATTCCCGCCTCGTGCGCTATCGCAGGCAGGTGAAGCATGGTGTTCGTCGAACATCCGAGCGCCATATCTACGGTTTCCGCGTTTTCAAACGCCTTTTCCGTCATAATGTCCCTCGGTCTTATGTTCTTTTCGACAAGCTTCATTATCTGCATGCCCGTCTGCTTTGCAAGTCTTATGCGCGCCGACAGCGGAGCGGGTACCGTTCCGTTTCCGGGAAGCGCCATTCCTATCGCTTCGGTTAAGCAGTTCATGGAATTTGCCGTATACATTCCCGAGCACGAGCCGCATGAAGGACATGCGTTTTCGATATAATTATCGACCTCGTTTTCGTCGATTTTGCCGGCGTAGTATGCGCCGACAGCCTCAAACATGTGGCTTAAGCACGTTCTTCTTCCGTCCTTCAAGTGTCCTGCAAGCATCGGTCCTCCGCTGCAGAATATCGTCGGAACGTTGAGTCTTGCCGCCGCCATGAGAAGTCCCGGCACGTTTTTGTCGCAGTTGGGTATCATTACGAGCCCGTCAAACTGGTGGGCTATGCACATTGCTTCCGTCGAATCGGCAATGAGGTCTCTCGTTACGAGAGAATACTTCATTCCGATATGTCCCATCGCTATTCCGTCGCACACGGCGATAGCCGGGAACATTATCGGCGTTCCGCCGGCAAGGCGGATTCCCGCCTTTACCGCGTCGCATACTTTATCAAGATTCATATGCCCCGAAACTATCTCGTTATAAGAGCTTACAACGCCGATAATCGGCCTTTTTATCTCTTCTTCGGTAAGTCCGAGAGCGTACATCAGACTTTTGTTCGGCGCGCGTTCCACGCCTTTTTTAATATTATCCGAGTTCATATTTTTATCCTTTTCTCAAATTACTTTGAAGCGCTGTCAAGGTCTGTATCGTTCTTCCAGAGCATCTGCTCGCGAAGCTGTTTGCCTATTACTTCCATGGGATGCTTTGCGAGAAGCTCTCTCTTTGAATTGAAGAAGCATCTGCCGTTCTTGTTTTCGGCTATCCACTTGCTTGCGAACGTTCCGTCCTGAATGTCGGCGAGAACCGCCTTCATATTGGCTTTGGTCTGTTCGTAGGGAAGTACTCTCGGTCCCGATACGTATTCGCCGTATTCGGCGGTGTCGGAGATGGAGTAGTTCATAGCCGCAATACCGCCCTTGTTTACGAGGTCGATTATGAGCTTCATTTCGTGAATACATTCAAAGTAAGCGTTTTCGGGTTCGTATCCCGCTTCAACAAGCGTTTCGAAACCGCATCTCATAAGGTCTACGACGCCGCCGCAGAGAACAGCCTGTTCGCCGAAGAGGTCGGTTTCGGTCTCGTCGTGCATGGTTGTTTCCATAATGCCGGCTCTTGCGCCGCCGATGCCTGCGATATAAGCAAGCGCGATGTCGTATGCTTTGCCCGTTGCGTTCTGTTCAACGGCAACGAGGCACGGAACGCCCTTGCCCGAAACGTACATACTTCTTACGGTATGTCCGGGGCCTTTGGGAGCCGCCATGAACACGTCAACGTCTGCCGGAGGAACTATCTGCTTATAGCGGATATTGAATCCGTGTGCGAAAGCGATTGCCTTGCCTGCCGTAAGGTAGGGAGCGATTTCCTTCTTGTAAACGTCTGCCTGAACTTCATCGTTTATGAGAATCATGATGATGTCCGCTTTCTGTGCCGCTTCGGCAACGGTAAATACCGAGAAGCCGTCTTTTTCAGCAACAGGCCATGATTTTCCGCCTTTTCTGAGTCCGACGATTACGTTGCAGCCCGAGTCGCGCAGATTGAGCGCGTGAGCGTGTCCCTGAGAGCCGTAGCCGATAATTGCGATTGTTTTTCCGTTCAGTTTGTTAAGGTCGCAGTCCTTTTCATAATACATTTTTGCCATAGTCAAATTCTCCTCTTTCCTTTGTTTTATCATAAATTGTTTGGATACCGCGTTCAATCGAAACGGCGCCCGTTCTAACGAGTTCCGCTATTCCGAATTCTTTAAGGATGTTTTCAAGTCCCTGGTTTTTCTGGTCGTCGCCTATCATGGCAAGCGTTATCGAGCCGAGCGAGACGTCGATTATCTGCGCTCTGAAAATATTTGCTATCTGTATGATTTCGCTTCTTCTTTCACCGTCGGAAACGAGAAGCTTTATCATAATGAGTTCTCTCCTTATGGAGTTTTCCTCGTCAAGCATTTTTACGCTGTGTACGGGGAAAAGCTTTCTCAACTGGTTTGACAAAAGCGTTATATGCTCGACGTCGGTAAGAATTTCAACCGTTATACGCGAGGTGTCGGGGGAATCGGTGGTTCCCACCGCGAGAGATTCTATATTGTAGCCTTTGCGGGAAAACAGTCTTGAAACCTGTGAAAGAACTCCCGCTTCGTTGTCAACGAGGACGGCAAGCGTCCATCTTTTTATAGTACTCATTTTGTCTCCCTTTCTCTTACTTAATGATGAATTCCGTTATATGACCGCCGCCGTTTACCATGGGACGAACCATTTCGTCCATGTCTATAACGCAGTCGACAACGTATCCGTGTCCCCATTCAAACGCTTCTTTTATCGCTTCTTCAAGCTCGGATACGCTTGAAACCTTCTTGCCTTTAAGTCCGTACGCTTCAGCAAGCTTTACAAAATCGGGGCCTCTGTCGAGCGTCGTCTGGGAATAATGCTTTTTATATATAAGATTCTGCCACTGTCTTACCATGCCGAGCGACTTGTTGTTGAATATGAACGTGATTACCGGCACGTCGTAATACTGCTCGGTGCAGAGCTCGTTGCAGTTCATACGAAAACTGCCGTCGCCCGTGATGTGTATTACCGTCTTGTCGGGATTTCCGACCTTTGCGCCGATTGCGGCTCCCAAGCCGAAGCCCATCGTTCCGAAACCGCCGGACGTGAGCAGCTGTCCCGCATAGTCAAAGTGGAAGTGCTGGATTGCCCACATCTGATGCTGTCCGACGTCGGTTGATACTATCGTGTCGTCGGGGAACAGCTTTGCGATGGACGAAAGAATCTGTTTCGGCGTGAGCTTGTTTCCGCCTTCGTCGTACTCCGTTTCGGTCTTGAAACTGAAAACGTACTTCTTCCACTCGTCGTGGTGCTGGCTGTCAAGCCGCTCGTTGAGCATCGAGAGCACCTTTTTCGCGTCGCCGATAATATGGTGGTCCGTCAGCACGTTTTTGTTTATTTCCGACCTGTCTATGTCTATCTGGACTATTTTCGCCTGCTTTGCGAAAAGTTCGGGGTTGAGCGCGACTCTGTCCGAAAATCTGCAGCCGACCGCGATGAGAAGATCGCATCCGTCGCACGCCATATTCGACGCCTGGCTTCCGTGCATACCTATCATTCCCGTCGTCAGCGGGTTTCTGCCCTTGAATCCGCCGCCGCCCATTACCGTTATTGCAACGGGGGAATCTATCTTTTCGGCAAATTCGGTGAATTCCGCCTGCGCTCTGCCTCTTACGACGCCGCCGCCGCATATGAGAAGCGGTTTTTCGGATTCCTTTATCATTTCGACGAGGATATCAATGTCCTTTTCGTCGGGAGACGGCGTTTTGAAGTCGTCAGACGCTCTCTTCATGAGCGTTTCGAGTCTGCCGCTCGAATAATGCTTGTCTTTGGTCAAAAACGTGTATTCCGCCTGCTGAGCCGTGGCGTTTTTGAGTATATCTATAAGTACGGGGCCGGGTCTGCCGCTTCTTGCGATGGCAAACGCCTCTCTTACGACGTCCGCTATTTCGGAAGCCGATCTTACGAGATAATTGCACTTGGTTATCGGCATGGATATACCCGTTATGTCGACCTCCTGGAATGAATCCTTGCCCATGAGGTTTTCGGTAACGTTGCAGGTTATGAATACAACCGGCGAAGAGTCCATATACGCGGTCGCGATTCCCGTCGTAAGATTTGTGGCTCCGGGGCCGGACGTTGCAAAGCAGACTCCTACCTTGCCGGTGCTTCTGGCATATCCGTCCGCCGCATGCGCCGCGCCCTGTTCGTGCGCGGTGAGGATATGCTTTATTTTATCGCCGTAATTATAAAGCTCGTCGTACACGTTCAGTATCGTTCCTCCGGGATATCCGAATATCGTGTCGACCTCCTGCTCGAGCAGGCAGTTCATAAGTATGGCGGCTCCTGTCATTTTCATGTTTTTTCCTCCTTGCAAATTAAAACAAAAATCCTGCAGTTAATGTTAACCGCAGGATCCTGAGTAAATCTTTTCCATCTTTATCAAAGAATATAAAGACTTTCGTCTTTTATATATTTTCACTCACGTTTGCGCATAGAACATTAACATTATTCTCTTTTACTTCCGTAATGACGCTTAGAAGTAGAATAATGCCCACAAGAAATATGCTCCATATGAGTGTCATATTAAACATTGCTTTTCAACTTTCCTATTTATATATAATTTTTATAAATTCTACCAAAATTTTTCGGTTTTGTCAACCGGAATATAAACTTTTCTACATTTTACACAAACGCCCCGACGGGAACGTGCGATTTATAATTATTTTTCACAAAAAAAGCGCCTGCGCCCCAAATTCAACCCCGCTTTTTTGCGCTTACGATATATTTTTAACCCCGCCGAATCATTATGCATAAAATTGTGCCGAATACGCGTTTTATGCAAGAAATATTGCATATTTTTGAAAATATATGAATAAACTTTAATTTTTTGAATAAAATTTTGAGAAATCTATTGACATTTTGAGCGTGAATGATTAAAATAGACAATAATTAAAGGAATATTGTATAATTCTTACAAGAGGAATAAAAAATGAAAAAAATATTCATAGACGGAAGCGCGGGCACGACGGGCTTGCGCATTCTGGAGCGCCTGAAGGAAAGAACCGACGTCGAACTGATAATTCCCGAAGAAAAAGACCGCAAGGACACCGAAAAAAGACGCTTTTTCTTAAACGAAGCAGACGTCGCACTTCTTTGTCTTCCCGACGCGGCGGCGATTGAGGCGGCGGACCTTGTCGAAAACAAAAACACCGTGATAATCGACACGTCGACCGCGCACAGAACTTCTTCCGGCTGGACGTACGGATTTCCCGAGCTTACGGGATGCCGCGAAAAGATTAAAAATTCAAAACGCATTTCAAATCCCGGGTGCCATGCAAGCGGCTTTATCGCGCTCGTTTCGCCGCTCACCGAAAGCGGAATAATCGGTAAAGACGCTCTTCTTTCGGCGTATTCGGTTACGGGATATTCCGGCGGCGGAAAAAAGATGATTGCCGACTACGAAATCGGAGAAACAGAAAATCTTCTTTCTCCGAGGGCTTACGGGCTTACGCAGACGCACAAGCACTTACCCGAAATGCAGAAATACTGCGGACTTGAAACACCTCCGGTGTTCTGCCCGATAGTTTCTTCCTATTATTCGGGAATGCAGGTAGTCGTCCCGCTTCACAAAGAGGATATAAACGGAAAAGCAGACGACATAAAAGCGCTTTACAAGTCGTATTACGACGGAAAAGTCATAAAGTACTCGGAAAGCCCCGACGAAAACGGTTTTATCCGTTCGGACGCGCTGTCGGGAAGCGACAAAATGCAGATTTCGGTTTTGGGAAACGGCGACAGAATACTTTTGGTATCTCTCTTTGACAACCTCGGCAAAGGTGCGTCGGGCGCCGCGATACAAAATCTCAACATAGTGCTGGGAACAGACGAATACAAAGGACTTAATCTTGATTAATTATAAAAAGGAGAAAAAGCACGCAAAAAAGTGCTTTGAGTAATCGAAATGATACGGATAAACGGCGGCGTTTGCGCCGCAAAGGGCTTTAAAGCAAGCGGAATTCACTGCGGAATACGCAAAAACAAGGAAAAGAAGGACTTATCGCTTATATTCAGCGAGCTTTCCGCCTCAGCGTCGGCGGTTTACACGACGAATCTCGTAAAGGGCGCGCCCCTTACGGTTACGAAAAGCCACCTGCAAAACGGAAAAGCGCAGGCGATTATCTGCAACAGCGGAAACGCGAACACCTGCAACGCAAACGGTATTGAAATTGCCGAAAAGACGTGTGAACTTCTGGCAAAGGAATTGAATATTCCGCAAGACGACGTCATCGTCGCGTCAACAGGCGTAATCGGTCAGAAACTCGACATAACGCCCATTGCAAAAAACATTCCCTCTCTCGTAAAAAGTCTTTCGAAAGACGGAGGAGACGACGCTTCCGAAGGAATAATGACGACAGACACCGTAAAAAAGGAAATCGCGTTTGAGTTTGAGATTTCCGGCAAGACCTGCCGCATCGGCGGTATCGCAAAGGGAAGCGGAATGATTCATCCCGACATGGCGACAATGCTCGTGTTCATAACGACAGACGTTTCGATTTCGCCCGAAATGCTTTCAAAGGCGCTGAAAACCGACGTTTCAAGCACGTTCAACATGGTGAGCGTCGACGGCGACACCTCGACCAACGACATGGTAACGGTTATGGCGAACGGCATGGCGGGAAATGATAAAATTGTGGAAGAAAACGAAGATTTTGCAATCTTTATGAAGGCGCTCAACTCGGTTACGGTTTATTTGTGCAGAGCTATCGCTTCCGACGGAGAGGGCGCGACAAAGCTTCTTGAATGCACCGTTTCAGGTGCGAAAACGCTTGCGGACGCTAAAAAGATTGCAAAGAGCGTCGTTTGTTCAAGCCTACTCAAAGCCGCGATGTTCGGCGCAGACGCAAACTGGGGCAGAATTTTGTGCGCGATAGGTTACAGCAAAGCAGACGTTGACGTCTCCAAAATCGGCGTATTCTTAAAGAGCAGAGCGGGAAAAATCGAAGTGTGCAGAGACGGCTCGGGCGTTGATTTTTCCGAAGACGAGGCAAAGAAAATACTTTCCGAAAACGAAATAGACATAGAAATAAACTGCGGCGACGGAGAATATTCTTCTGTCGCGTGGGGCTGCGATCTCACTTACGATTACGTCAAAATAAACGGGGATTACCGCACATAATAAAACGGAGGAAATGAAATGGTAAACGATTTTTCAAATTCGGAACGCGCCGAAATCTTAACCCAGGCGCTTCCTTACATAAAGCGTTACACCGGACGCACCGTCGTTATAAAATACGGCGGAAACGCGATGATTAACGAGCAGTTGAAGCAGCAGGTCATGGAAGACATCGTGCTTTTGTGGCTCATAGGCGTTAAAATCGTTCTCATTCACGGCGGCGGCCCCGAAATAAGCGAGGTCATGAACATTCTCGGCAAAAAGCCCGTATTTATAGACGGTTTGCGCGTTACCGACAAGGAGACCATGGACATAGCGCAGATGGTGCTTGCGGGAAAAGTCAACAAAAACCTCGTAAACCTCATTGAAATGAAGGGCGGCAAGGCGATAGGACTTTCGGGAATCGACGGACGGCTCATCGAAGCAAAGCCGAAGGACGAAAAGCTCGGCTACGTCGGAGAAATTACCAAAATCCACATAAAACCCGTCGTTGACCTGCTCGACAACGGATACATTCCCGTAATTTCAACCGTCGGCTGCGACAAAGCCGGCAACGCCTACAACATAAACAGCGACACGGCGGCGGCGTACATTGCGGGCGAACTCGGCGTGGAAAGGCTTATTATGATGACCGACATCGCGGGAATACTGCGCGACAAGGACGACAGAAACAGCCTCATTCCCGAAATGACGCTTTCGGAAGCAAAAAAACTCGGCGAAAACGGCATAATCGACGGCGGAATGATTCCCAAAGTGGACTGCTGCATTTTCGCGATAGAAAAAGGCGTAAAGAACGTCGTTATAATGGACGGACGCGTGCCCCATTCGATAATCATGGAGCTCCTCACCGAAGAGGGCGCCGGCACCTGGATTAAAGGAGAAAACAAATGACAGTAAAAGAACTCGATACAAGCTACGTCGCAAACACGTATAAGCGCTTTCCCGTTGAGATAGTGCGCGGCAAGGGCTCGTACGTTTACGACGAAAACGGAAAAGAATATATAGATATGGGCAGCGGAATTGCCGTAAACACGTTCGGTCTTTCCGACGAGACGTGGGTAAACGCTGTTGAAGCGCAGCTTTCGAAATTCCAGCACACCTCCAATCTTTACTATTCGGAGCCCTGCGCGGTTCTTGCAAAAAAGCTCTGCGAAAAAACGGGCATGAAAAAGGTGTTCTTCTCGAACTCCGGCGCCGAAGCGAACGAGTGCGCGATCAAGGCGGCGAGAAAGTACGCCTGTGAAATGAAGGGCGAAGAATATTTTACGATAGTAACCCTTAAAAACAGTTTTCACGGAAGAACCCTCACAACCCTTTCGGCAACGGGACAGGACCGGTTTCACGAGCTTTTTAAGCCGCTTACTCCCGGCTTTGTCCATGTATCGGCCAACGACGAAAAAGAGCTTGAAGAAATATTAAAGACGCAAAAAATCGCCGCTGTCATGATAGAATGCGTTCAGGGCGAAGGCGGCGTTATGGCGCTTTCCGAAAGCTACGTCAAAAACCTCTTTGCGCTTGCGAAAAAGTATGACGTTCTGACGGTCGTCGACGAGGTGCAGACAGGAAACGGACGCTCGGGCATGCTTTACAGCTATATGAATTTCGGCGTGTCCCCCGATATCGTATCGACGGCAAAGGGACTCGGCGGCGGACTTCCGCTCGGCGCAACCATGCTGTCGGAAAAACTTGAAAACGTGTTCGGACCCGGCGACCACGGCTCGACTTTCGGCGGAAACCCCGTTTGCTGCGCCGGTGCGATCTCTGTTTTGGACCGTCTTGATGACGGATTTCTTAAAACGGTGCGCGAAAAGAGCAAATTTCTCTTTGACGCGTTTTCGGGCGCAAAAGGAATAAAATCTGTCAGCGGAATGGGACTAATGATAGGCCTTGAAACCGAAAAAGCGGCGTCCGACGTCGTAAAGGAATGCATAGAAAACGGCGTTTTGTGTCTTACCGCCAAAAACAAGGTGCGCCTGCTTCCGGCGCTTAACATCCCGTATGACGCGCTTAATAAAGCAGTCGACGTTATAAAACGCGCGTGCGCGGATTAAAGAGGTGTATTTATGTTAAA
>JAGDBE010000005.1 GCA_017959195.1 Clostridia bacterium
GAGCAGGAATTCATAGACGCATATTCCAAAGACACCGGAAGCACGCTGAAGATGTTTTTGCGGATGTATAAAAGATTCCTGCCGCAGATTTTGGTTTCGTACTTCTTTTACTTAATCCAGGTAGCGCCCGCAATTCTTTCCCCGATAATCACGGCAAACCTCATAAACGCGGCGTCCGACGCCGTAATGGGAAAAATAGGGCCCGAGGAAACGACAAGCAAAATCATAATTAATATTGCGATCCTCGTCGGTTTTCTCATTTTCAACGTCCCCATGAATATACTCAGAACACGCTATATGAGTAAAGTAATGAGAAAAATCGAAGTGGGACTTCGCGGAGCGCTTGTGCAGAAGCTTCAGCACCTGTCAATCTCGTTCCATAGAGAAATGCAGAGCGGACGAATACAGTCCAAGCTCATGAGAGACGTCGAAACGATACAGGGACTTTCGCATCAGCTTTTTGAGTTTCTGCCGCAGGTATTAATAAATATGGTAACGTCGCTTATCGTTGTAATCACGAGAAATATGACGATATTCGCGTTCTTCCTTATGTGCGTGCCTATGGCGGTGCTGACTACAAGGGCGTTTCGTAAGCCCATAATGAATAATAACATGAGATTCCGTAAGGGAATGGAAAAAACCTCGGCAAACCTCATGGATATGGTCGAAATGACCGAAATCACAAGGGCGCACGCACTTGAAGATAAAGAGATAAGCAAGATGACCGGCATCTTGAACGAAGTTGCCTCTACGGGCTTCAGACTCGATATTATCCAGGCGCTTTTCGGCGCGTGCTCGTGGGTTGTGTTCCAGATATTCCAGCTCCTCACACTGTCGTTCTCGGTGTTTATGGTGGTAAGAGGAGTAATCGCAATAGGCGATATCTCAATGTACCAGGCGTACTTCTCAAGCTTGACCGGCCAGGTTTCGGCGCTCATCGGCATGATGCCCATGATAACCAAAGGAATAGACTCCGTCTCGTCGCTGTCGGAAATACTAAGCTCCGACAGAATAGAGGAAAACGAAGGCAAACCGCAGCTTGAAGAGCTCAAAGGCGAGTACGAATTCAAGGACGTCGAGTTCTCGTATGACGATAACGTGCCGCTGCTTAAAGATTTCAACCTCAAAATCAAAGCGGGCGAGACGATAGCGATAGTAGGCGAGTCGGGCGCGGGCAAGACGACGCTGCTGAACCTCGTAATCGGCTTTATCCTGCCGAAAAAGGGCAAACTGCTCATCGACGGCAAGGATATAACGCAGATAGACCTGCGCTCGTATAGAAACCACCTCGCGGTCGTGCCGCAGAACAGCGTCATGTTCACGGGAACGATAAAGGATAATATTACTTACGGACTCGATAACGTGACCGACGAAAGACTTAACGAGATACTCGAGGCCGCACAGCTCAAGAAATTTATCGATTCGCTTCCCGACGGCGTGAATACAAAGCTCGACGAACGGGCGGCAAACGTATCGGGAGGCCAGAGACAGAGACTTTCGATAGCAAGGGCGCTTATACGCGACCCCGACGTAATAATCTTCGACGAGGCGACGAGCGCGCTCGATACCGTGTCGGAAAAGGAAATCCAGAAGGCGATAAATAATATGTCAAAGGATAGAACGACGTTTATCGTCGCACATAGACTTTCGACGATAAAGGACGCCGATAGGATAGCCGTAATAAAGAACGGCGTGTGCTGCGAAATCGGAACCTTCGACGAACTCATAGCTCAAAAAGGCGAATTCTACGCAATGCAGACCCTGCAGTCGATATAATTTGAAAATAAAAATCCGCAGGTCGTAAGACCTGCGGATTTTTTGCCTCTTTTTGCAGTTTTCAGCTGATTTCAACCGCTTCGGCAAGAGGTATCATGGATTTTTTACTTGTCAACTGATTTCAATCGCTTCCGAAAGCGGAGCAAGCGCTCCGTCAAGGAGGAAGACCTTTATATCCGCGTTTTGCGCGCAGTTTAACTCAAAATCCACGTTCGCACCGCCAAGCGCGGGCATCAGGACGGATTTTTGCTGCATGCCGATGAAACGACCGTCTTCATATACGGCGGCATAAATGTCCGCTTCCGTTTCTACGGAAAGATTGTTTGCGGCTGTGACGGCGAAAGTGTAAACACCGTTTTCAAATGAAACTTCGTCATACGTGAGCGCAAAATCGGGAACTTCGGTGTAAGTGTTTGTCACCGTTTCCATCAAAACCACCTCGACTGCCGAGCCGTCGCTGTCTGTGTCAATGGAAAGAGCAACCGCTTTGGAAGTTTCTTCAATCGTTACTGTTGTCGTATTCGTTATTTCAACGTCGGTTGAAATAAACGTTATCTGTTCGGTACTTTGGGCGGCATCCTGCACCGCAACGCTGAGCTGACCGTCGTCA
>JAGDBE010000006.1 GCA_017959195.1 Clostridia bacterium
GATTATAATACCTGCCTTGAAGCAACGCGCGGCGTGGATTACGTTCTTAATCAGGCGGCGTGGGGAAGCGTGCCGAGAAGCATCGAAATGCCCGCGTTTTACTGCGCGAACAATATTTTAGGTACCGTGAATATGATGGAAGCGTCGAGACAGAACGGCGTAAAGACCTTCGTTTACGCGTCGTCATCGTCAGTGTACGGCGATGAGCCGAATCTTCCCAAAACGGAGGGCAGAGAGGGCAACCTTTTGTCCCCGTACGCGCTCACAAAAATGGCGGACGAGCTTTGGGCAAAGCAGTATACGAAGCATTACGGACTGCCGACGATAGGACTTCGCTATTTTAACGTGTTCGGACGCAGACAGGACCCCAACGGAGCATATGCGGCGGTTATACCGAAGTTCATCATGCAGCTCATGAAGGGCGAAACCCCGACGATAAACGGCGACGGAAAGCAGAGCAGAGACTTCACTTACATAGAAAACGTAATAGAAGCAAACCTCAAAGCCTGCCTTGCACCCGAAGAAGCGTTCGGAGAAGCGTTCAACATCGCCTACGGCGGAAGAGAATACCTAATAGACATATACTACGGACTTACAAAGGCGCTCGGAGTGGATAAGGAACCCAACTTCGGCCCCGACAGAAAAGGCGATATAAAGCATTCCAACGCCGATATTTCAAAGGCGAAAAGACTTCTCGGATATGATCCCGAGTGGAGCTTCAAACGCTGAATAGAAGCGGCGAGAGAATGGTATAAGAATAATCTGTAAAAGCAGGTTTGATATGGAAGAAAACGTTTCAAGAAAACCGCGCGGAAGAGAGATTTTTTCGAAGTATAAAAAGATAATCTCCCTTTTCGTCGCATATTATAAGCTTTTCCCTTTGAAAAAAAGGATAAAACTTCTTGTAAAGCACAGAAATTCAAGGGGCAAAATCGGCCTCGGAATAAGATACGCGCTTCTCAAATCGATAGCGAAAAGCTGCGGCGATAACGTGTCCGTGTTCGAGGGCGTGTTCTTACTCAATCCGCAGAATCTTTCGGTCGGCAATAACGTAAGCATACAGCCCTTGTGCTATATCGAGTGCGGAAACGACGAAAACGGCGGGCTGATTATAGAGGACGACGTGTCGATAGCGCACGGAGTAACGGTGATGACGACGACTCATACCTATGAAGACGAAAGCCTTCCGATAAAAGACCAGCCGGTCGTTTCAAAGAAGGTCGTTATAAAAAATAACGTCTGGATAGGCGCAAAAGCGACGATTTTGGCGGGCAACACCGTAAACTCCGGAAGCATCGTCGGAGCCGCCGCCGTAGTTACGAAAGACGTGCCCGAAAACAGCATAGTCGCAGGCGTTCCCGCAAAAGTAATAAAGACAAGAAACACGGAGCACAGCGTATGATAAAAGTACTCGTCATATCGAGAAGCCCGTTTTGCGCGGACAATAATACGGGAAACACGATGATTAACCTTTTTGAAAAGGTTGAAAACATAGAAATTCATAATCTGTATTTCAGAACCGAGCTTCCCGGAAAAAATCCGTGCAAAAGCATTTTTCAGATATCCGAAAAGCAGATAATCGACAATATTCTCAAGAGAAAGCCTTGCGGAAGATTCGTTGAGACGAAAAACGACGCCGACGCGGACGCAAAAAGCGAGAAAAAAGTCTATGAAGCGGCAAAAAAGATGAATTTCTATTCACTTTGGTTTGCACGCGAGTTTTTGTGGATGAGCGGAGGCTGGAAAAGGGGAAATCTGAAAAAATACATACTTGATTTGAATCCCGACGTGATTTTTATGCCCGTTTTCGGCTGCTGGTACCCGCATAAAGCGCTTGCCTTCATTCATAAGCTGACGGACGCGAAAATAATACTCTTCCACGCCGACGATAACTATACGATGAAGCAGTTTCATCTGTCGCCGGTATATTGGATTTACAGGCTTATACTTCGAAAATGGGTGAGAAGGAGCGTAAAAATCTCCGACGTGAACTGCTGTATTTCCGAAATACAGAAAAAGGAATACGAGAAGGCCTTCGGTAAAGAATGCCTGCTTTTGCAGAAAAAAGGAGATTTTGACGGCGACGCGCCGCAAAAAGAGACGTTCAACGAGCCTTTGAAGCTCGTCTATACCGGAAACGTAAGCTCGGGCAGATGGGAAAGCCTCGATATTATCGCTCGCTCGCTCGAAAAGATAAACGAAAAAAAGGATACGGCAAGACTTCATATCTATACCGCATCCGTGCTTACGGATAAGATGAAAAAGGCGTTTGAAAGAAGCTCCGTCGTGTTCCACGGACCGGTAGGCGCATCTGAAATCCCCGCAATTCAGGACGACGCGGATATTCTCGTGCACGCCGAGTCCTTCAGACTTAAATATATGCTTGAGGTGAGACAGTCGTTTTCCACCAAAATCGTCGATTATCTCACAAAAGGCAGATGCGTGCTTGCGATAGGTCCGAAAAACGTCGCGTCGATAAATTATTTTATCGAAAATGACGGCGCATTCGTGATAAGCGATAAAAACGAAGCCGAAAGCAGACTGCACGAGCTTTTTTCCGACGGCGGAAACGTTTTGAGAGAGTATGCCGGAAAGGCATGGCTGTGCGGAAAGAAAAATCACGGGGAAAGCGCGAACGACATTAAAAAGATTTTGGATAAAATTCTTTGACCATAAGTTTGAATTGAGGTGTTTTGATGAAGGTGCTTTGGATATGCAACCAGCCGCTTTCAGGCGCGGTTGACTCTTCCGGAAAACCCAAAACCTACGGCGGCGGCTGGCTGAACGAGGAAGCAATAGCTCTTGCGGAAAGCGGAGAAATCGAGATAGTCGAATGCTTCGCCGACAGAAACGCGAAAAGCCTTATAAAGACGGAAGACGGCAAAATCACGCATTACGCGGTGCC
>JAGDBE010000007.1 GCA_017959195.1 Clostridia bacterium
AAAGAAAAAGAAAGAAGACACAGTAAATCCTGTACAATCTGATGAAGAATATGAGAAAATGGAAGATTAATTCCGAGCACTTGAATATTTAAAAATAAAAAAAGAAGAACCAGTCCTCAAACGAGGCAGGGTATCGCCGGAAATCCGGCTCCCCTAATAAAAGGTTCTTCCGTAAACAGAATAGCAAAACTTTTTATTGTTGTCAAGACGTCTTTTCAAAAACGGGGTGAAAATTATGCCGCACAAAGAGATAAAGATAGCCAAGAATGTTACAAAGCTGTTAGGAATATGTTGGGACAGGAACATGTCAGAAGAACAAATCCATATCCTGACAAAGCCTATCAGAGAAGCGGGGTCAGCAAGAGAGAGGGAAGCTATAGCCTCGAAAATAATAGAGGAATTACAGAAAACGAGTTTGGAAGACTAACCGAAGACGAGGCGGCGTGAAAGAAAAAAGTCAGGCACAGTCTACGGGCAGAGGGCTCCGATTGCCCAAGCCGGTTCAGTCTGTACCTGACACGAATATTATATTACAAAAAAACGGTTTTGTCAATAAAAAAAGAAGAACCGGTCCTCAAACGAGGCAGGATGTCGCCGAAAATCCGGCTCTCCTAATAAAAGGTTCTTCTTAAAAGAAGCCATAACTCTACTACAGGGACAAGGGCTCCAATTGCCCAGGCGCCTGCCTCAAGATGGCTTCGTACACAGTATACGCGAATCCGGCTCAAATGTCAAGATAAGACTTGAAAATGTAACACAATCGTTACTTTTTGGGCGTATTATTAATTAAAAAAATGAATAATGAATACTTAAAACTGAAAAATGATTAATACAAAACAAAATTCCCGCATTAAAAACTGAAGGATTTTCGTTTTGGTGACCCGTACGGGATTCGAACCCATGTTACAGCCGTGAAAGGGCCGTGTCTTAACCACTTGACCAACGGGCCGGAACCGAACGCACACACGCATTCGGCTGGTAGCGGAAGTCGGATTTGAACCAACGACCTGCCGGGTATGAACCGGATGCTCTAGCCAGCTGAGCTATTCCGCCAAAAAAGCTTAATTGAATGCCGAACTTTATTATAACAAAAGCAAATCAAATTGTCAATACCTTTTTTATTTAAAAAGCACGGAGGGGCTCCGTGCTTTTTCTATTTCAGAAAACTTTCCGCTTTGGCGCAGAGCTCCTTTGCCGCCTCCATGCTTTTTGCCTCGCTTATTATCTTAAATCCCTTAACTTTGCCGGGGATGACCTTTATGCTGCCGTTCGCCATAATAAGCTTTACGCCTTCCGTTTCGCCGTTCTTTCCGGCGTCGTTTTCGTAAAATCCGCTTCCCGCCGACATTTTAGAGAGATTCTGCATGATGCTTGCTCTGTCGGAACCGCCGTCGAATTCCTCGGAATAGACTTCGAAATCGGGCAGCGCGCTTGAAAGACCTTTTAGCGACGAATGCGATTCGTGGAGAATGATTGCGAGGTTCAATATCTTGAAAACGCCGTCGTTCAGCCACAGCTGGCGGTACATCTGCTCGCGCGAGAGCAAGAGCGTTCTGTCCTTCGTCGTGCCCTGAACGTATTCCGAATATAAAATCCTGCGCTTTTTCGCAACGGTTTTGTAGGCGTCGGGCGCGGTATAGGGGATATACAGACAGCCGTCTGAATCCTCCATGAATTTGTCAATTAAAAGCGCGTTTATGTGAAAATCGTCGGCGGTAAAACCGTCTGACGAGGCGCGCGCGGTTTTTCCGTCAGAATCGACGTCGAAAACGTTTTTTGCGTCCTCCTCGTTTTTCAAAACCTTTCCGCCGAGCTCGCTTATCGCGCAGATTGCGGTATAGACGGGGGAATAGGCGGAAATTTCGTTTTTGTGCGAAAAGGCGCAGGAAAAGCCGAATAACGCGCCGTCTTTGCACCTGCTTCTGCAGCTTTTGACAAGCTCGCTGTAATACAGCATCCAGAGGTTTTCAAACCTGTCGGAAGAATAGAATTTGTCGGGTTTTGTAAACTCGTTTGAGCTGAAAAACACGCTTTCTACCTCGCGCTCGTATTTTTCTGAAATACAAAGCCCGAATTCGTCGAACATCTTGATATTGTAGTCCCCGTCGGGCTTTCGGCTTGCGTATATCACGACGTCGGTGATGAAAGAAAGCGCCGCAAACTTTGCCATCGCCTCAAATCCGTGCCCGAAATTGCAGCTTCTTATGCCGGACGACTGAATTCCGCACAAAACCGCGTTTGCGATACTGTCCGACTGAGGATTGTCGTCGCAGATAACGCCGATACGCGCGTTTCCCGCCTTTTTAAGCACCTTTAACGCCTCGGCGCAGCTGTATCCTATGCGCATGAGAAATTCAGGACTCAGTTTCTGCCCGCCGCATTCGATTCCGTATTCTCCGAAAAGGCATTTTTCCTTTCTCGACGCCTTTCTCGACAGAAAGTCCTTTGAATCAATGCTCCTTGCACTGTTGATGAACGAATATTTCGGCAAAATCACACAGTCGTTTATCTCGGCGCTGCCGCCTATCGCACAGCCCTCGGAAATGACGCAGTTTTCACCGATTTTAACCTTTTTTCCGATGATAGCGCCGTAAATTCCGCAGCCCATTCCGCACGACGTGTGTTCCCCGATAATCGAACAGCTCACGTCGCAGCCGTCGGAGATGACCGCGCCGCTTTCGATTACGCTGTAAGCGCCTATTTTCACGTTTTTACCGATAATCGCATTTTTTGAGACGTAAACGGGGCTTTCCGCGTCGATTCCCTTTTCGTATAACTCGCTTTCGGTGTATCCGTCGTTTTTCGCGCCGGATATTATTCCGTCAAGACAGGAGCGGTTGGCGGCGAAATATTCGTCTAAATTTCCGATGTCGTGCCACGTACCCGCCGCCTCGTATGCGAAAAGCGCGCGCTTTTCGGCAAGCAGAAGCGGAAAGAGCTGGTTTGCAAAGTCGAATTCCGTGTCCTTCGGGATAGCGTCTATAATATCCTTGTTTACGATATAAATGCCGGTGTTCACGGTTCCCGACACGACCTGCGACCACGGGGGCTTTTCGGTGAAACGGTTGATTCTGCCGTCGGAATCGTAAAGGATTACGCCGTAGGAAAGCGGGTTCTCCGTCTTGTAGGAAACGATGGTTACGTCCGCGTTTTTCTCAAAATGGAAGTCTATCGCTTTCTGAAGGTCAAAATCGAAAATCCCGTCGCCCGAGAGTATGATATAGGCGTCGGCGCTTTTTTCGTCGGAAAGCGCGTTTTTAACACCTCCCGCCGTGCCGAGGGGATTTTTCTCCCTGACGTAGGCGAGTTCTAAGTTTTTGTATCTGCGCCCGAGGGCTTCAATCTGCCACGGAAGATACATCGTGGTAACGTACGCCTTTGATACGGAGGTCTTGCAGAGAGCGTCGAAAACGTATTCGATAACCGGCTTTCCGAGCACGTTTATCATGGGTTTCGGGGTGTCCTGAGTGAGCGGGGAGAGGCGCGTGCCTTTTCCGCCCGCAAGTATGACCGCGCTGACATTATGATTCATAAAATCACCTTTCTTTTTTCATTCGTAAATATATTTTGCTCTTCTTCGGAAAAAATATAACAAAACTATTGAAAAAACCCGAAAAGTATTGTATTATAGATATATAAGAACGGAGGATGGATTATGAAAAAGTTGCTTTTTGCGTTTGCACTTTCTTTTCTGCTTTCTGTTTCGGCGTTCGCAATCGACGCGTCGGAGCATACTGTAAAGGTTTCGAACGAAGGCGGACTTGTAAAAGTTGAAGTTTCGGTAAGCAAAGGAAACGCGATAGTAGGACATTTCGGAATAAAATACAATCCGGAAAAGCTGGAACTCGTAAAATCCGACGGCGCGTCTCTTCCCGACGTCATCCCCGAGAAAAACGAAGAGGGAAAGAGTTACATACAGAGCATAGTTAAGACTTTTTCAAAGGATATAGTAATCACAACGGAAGCCAATAAGTCGTCCGATTTTATAAGCACGTCTTCCGGATACGTTCTCTTCGGCTGGTACGCCACAATGAACATAGACTCCGTAAATCCCGGCGTAAACGGCGGTAAGATAGCGTCAATATATTTCAAATTAAAGAGCGGAAGCTACGGAAACCTGACCGACGCCGATATTGCGCCCATAACGGCAAATGAGTGCGCCCACCTCTCCGACTGGAGCAAGGGAATAATTGTTATAAACTCCGATAATAACGTGTATTCCTCGATTTCCGACGACGAAAAGACCGTTTTGAAGACCAACGTCGTAATCGTCCCCGGTGACGGCGGAAACAGCGGAGAAAACAGCGGAGAAAACGGCGAAAGCGGCAGCGAAACGCCCGGAAATGACGAAAAAGACGAAATAGAAGAAAAAGAAGAAGATAATAAAGACGAAAAAGACGAAAAAGACGAAAATTCCGGCGGAAACGAAGACGTAAACAGCGGACAGATAACCGAAAACGCCGTTGAGACGAAAATGGGGCTCGAACTGCGCGTTTATTCCGATAAAATAAGGATTCTCTGGAACAATAAAGCCGAAACGGGCGTTAAAAGATACTTTTTGCAGTTCAAGGAAATCAACGGAAACGTGTTTTATACCGTTGACGGAATTGCGGAAATCACAAGGTCCGTTACAGTTTCCGATATAAAGATATCCGATATCGCATCGGTTGAACTTGCGTCGGTTTACGAAGACGGCAAAATAAGGTACGAGACCGTCAATATCAAGAAATAAAGAGGAAAAGCGGGCACGGCCGTGCCCGCTTGAATAATATTTTCATAAAGGAGGCGAAAACGTGGAGCCTGCAAAAAAACTCGGTTTCGGACTGATGAGGCTTCCCCTTACCGACCCGAACAACAATCAGAGCATCGACATCGAACAGACCAAAAAAATGGTCGACGTGTTTCTCGAAAGAGGATTTACGTATTTTGACACCGCATGGATGTACTGCGGCTTCCAGAGCGAAAAAGCGGTAAAGGAAGCGCTTACGTCGAGACATCCGAGAGACTCGTTTACACTTGCGACAAAACTGCATGCAGGCTTCGTCAAGAGTAAGGAAGACAGAGATATGATCTTCAACACCCAGCTCGAAAAGACGGGAGCAGGGTATTTCGACTATTATCTCATACACGATATTGAAGTGCCTCATTACGAAACGTTCAATAAATTCGACTGCTTCAACTGGATTAAGGAAAAGAAGGACCGTGGACTCGTAAAGAAAATGGGATTTTCCTTCCACGACAGCGCGGAATTTCTCGATAAGGTGCTCACAGAGCACCCCGAATTCGACTTCGTCCAGCTTCAGATTAATTATCTCGACTGGGACAGCGAAAGGGTTCAGTCGGGAAAATGCTATGAAACGGCGGTAAAACACGGTAAAAAAGTCGTGGTAATGGAGCCCGTAAAAGGCGGAAAACTCGCAAACGTGCCCGAAAACGTCGAAAAAATGTTCAAAAAAATCAACCCGGACGCGTCGCCCGCCTCATGGGCAATAAGATTCGCCGCAAGTCTGGAAAACGTGTTCATGGTGCTCAGCGGTATGAGCAATATGAAACAAATGCTCGACAATACCGATTATATGACGGACTTCAAGCCGCTTACCAAAGAGGAAATGAATACCTTGAAGCTTGCCGTAAAAATGATGGAAAACAATATCGAAATCCCGTGCACCGGCTGTGCTTACTGTAAAGACGGATGCCCTGCGGGCATTCCGATTCCCGACTATTTCTCGCTTTATAATTCGTTTAAGCAAAACGAAAACAAAGAGGAATTTTTGAAAGGGTACGAAAAACTTTCGTCGCTTCACGCAGACGCAAAAGACTGTATCGGCTGCGGACAGTGCGAGAGCATTTGCCCCCAGCATCTCGATATTATTGAAAACCTCAAGAAAATATCGGGAATATCATAATTGCGTAATAAAAATTAAAAAAATAAAAGAACAGGAGAACAAAACCATGGCAGAAACGAAAATCCCTTACAAAATCTACCTCGATGAAAGCGAGATCCCGAGCGCGTGGTATAACGTACGCGCAGACATGAAAACAAAGCCCGCACCTCTCCTCAATCCCGGCACGCACAAGCCGCTGACCGCAGAAGAAATGAGCGCGATATTCTGCTCGGACCTCGTGGCGCAGGAACTTGACAACGAAACGCGGTTTATAGAAATTCCGAAGGAAATTCAGGATTTCTATAAGATGTACCGTCCGTCGCCGCTCGTGCGCGCATATTGCCTTGAAGAAAAACTTAAGACTCCCGCGAAGATTTATTATAAATTCGAGGGAAACAATACGTCGGGCTCGCATAAGCTCAATTCGGCAATCGCTCAGGCGTATTATGCAAAAAAGCAGGGCTTGAAGGGCGTTACCACCGAAACCGGCGCAGGACAGTGGGGAACGGCTCTTTCGATGGCGTGCTCTTATCTCGGACTTGACTGTAAAGTATATATGGTTAAAGTAAGCTACGAACAGAAACCGTTCAGACGCGAGGTTATGAGGGTTTACGGCGCATCCGTTACGCCCTCTCCCTCGATGGAAACCGAAATAGGCAGAAAGATAAACGCCGAACACCCCGGAACGACCGGCTCTCTCGGCTGCGCAATCTCCGAAGCGGTTGAAGTTGCGGTAAGCAATCCCGGCTACAGATACGTTCTCGGCTCGGTTTTGAACCAGGTACTGCTTCATCAGTCGGTAATAGGACTTGAAACCAAGACCGCGCTCGATAAGTACGGCATTAAACCCGATATAATCATCGGATGCGCAGGCGGCGGTTCAAACCTCGACGGACTTATTTCGCCGTTTATGGGAGAAAAATTAAGAGGCGAGGCGGACTACCGCAT
>JAGDBE010000037.1 GCA_017959195.1 Clostridia bacterium
AATAAACCATGACTGTCAAATCAAATACGAACAGGACGAACAGCCCCACGGAAATAAGTCCGACTAGCAACCAGTTTTCGGTATTTAAGTTCAGTTCTCTCATCGGCATAAAACTGAGAAGCGCCCATCCTTCCGTCGCGGCAATAGGGGTATAAGCGAGTATACATTTCTCCCCGCGAGAGTTAAGCATTGTAAAAGAGCCGGTTGACGAAGTGATTTTTCCGAAGAGTTCTTGTGCAACGGCAGAATCGACGGTATTGTAAGACCTGTAAAATTCAAAGAGATTGGAATTTTTAAAGGAATGCCCCTTGATAATATAATTGCCGCCTGCGTCAATCATGGAAAGTTCGGCGTTTTCAAACTCTTCCTTCGGGAAAATCCATTTCTCTTCAAGTTCCGCTATAGGCAGCACACGCAGTAATATGGCGTTTCGGGAGTTGCCGGTTTGCGAATCGTGAAGCGTAATAGAATTGCAGAAGGCTATGGACTGTTCACCGTTGACAGGGTTCGTATACGCACGGGAAACGTTGATTGATTCTCCTATATCGTTAATCCAGCTCACGTCGTTTAAAAGGTCCATCCGGACATAAGAGACGGAATAATCGTCGTACGTATCCTGTCTCGCTTTCGTAGACAGACCGGACAGCGTATCAAGATACACAATATGTGCGGAGGCGTTCGGCAGTTCGTGAGAAATCCGAATCAAGGAAACGGCGTCTTCGATGGTCATATCCTTGCTGTTGATATAGCGTGCCCACACATCACAGATGCGCTGTTCGCCTTCCAGATAATTTTCGGTAACGTGTTTCATCGTAATCGTGGTATTTTCAAAATGTTCTATCTGCCTTTGCGTTGAATTCCTGTTCTCAAAGTCGGAATAAATAACCACGAAGGTCAGCATAGCAATCATAATGAACACGTTGACAATAATAACCCAATTTTTTCTCATAGTGCTATCCGCTTTTTTGCAATTCTGTCCGTACGTAAATCGACGTATCTATCAGATATTATAAGTTTTACTTTTAATAAGATAGAAAACATAAAATTATTATAACACAATTTTTTATAAATTGAAAGAAGTTTACGCAATTATATTACATAATTATACAATAAAGAAATCGTGAATAAGGGTGCGGAAGTTTTATAATCCAAACATTCAGACGTTTAGCGCTTTGCGTCGGCAGTCGCCGCTTTGTCGCTACGCTTACTTACAAATCCGACTTTTATGATATTTTGCAGAAAAAACTTTATTTTGATGTTAAAAGCGCTTAAAAAACCTTGCAAAAATAAAAACGTTATGGTAAAATATTAAGGCTGAAATTCACACCCGAGGCTTTTGCTCTTTCGTGTTGCGGCAAAAAAACTTATCTGTCGCCGCAATGTCGGGCAAATTAACGGGCTTCGGGGAGGAAAAACGGAGGAATTATTATGGCAGTTATCACAATGAAGCAACTCCTTGAAACGGGGGTTCACTTCGGACACCAGACGAGACGTTGGAATCCGAAAATGAAGAAGTACATCTTCGGCGAAAGGAACGGTATTCATATCGTCAATCTGGAACAGACCGTCGATTTAATCGAAAACGACGTTTATCCTTTCGTCGTCGAACAGGTCAAAGCGGGAAAACGCGTGCTTTTCGTCGGCACTAAAAAGCAGGCGCAGGCCGCTATCAGAGAAGAAGCCGAAAGATGCGGGGAATTTTACGTAAATTCCAGATGGCTGGGCGGCACGCTTACCAACTTCAAGACCATCAGGTCGAGAATAGACAGGCTTAATAAACTCAACAATATGGAGAAGATGGGCGAGTTCGACCTTCTTCCCAAGAAAGAAGTTATGAAACTGAAAGCCGAAAGGGATAAACTCGAAACCAATCTCGGCGGCATCAAAGAGATGCGCAATATTCCCGGCGTAATGTTCGTAGTCGACCCCGACCAGGAAGATATCGCGGTGGAAGAAGCGCATAAACTCAATATTCCGGTAGTGGCTATAACCGATACCAACTGCGACCCCGATTTAATAGACCACGTTATTCCCGGAAACGACGACGCAATCCGCGCGGTAAAACTTATCGCGTCGGTTATTGCGGACGCAGTGCTTGAAGCCAAGCAGGGCGAAGACTTCGTAAGGGCTAACGCGGAAGAAACCGCCGAAAACACGGTTGAAGAAGTTGCGGAAGAAACGGCTGAAACGGCGGCCGAACCCGTTGCAGAAACGGAAGAAAAGCCCGCCGAATAACCGTAAGGCAAAAACGGGAATTTTACCGAAAATTTTATAATAAATTTAAATTCAAGGGAGATGGAAATTATGTTTACAGGAAGCGACGTAATCGCACTCCGCCAAAAGACCGGCGCAGGGGTACTCGATTGTAAAAAAGCGCTGACCGAAACGGACGGCGATATGGAAAAGGCCATTGACTATTTAAGGGAAAAGGGCATAGCAAAAGCGGCGAAAAAGGCTTCGCGCATAGCGGCGGAAGGTATCGTCGCGGCGAAAATCGAAGGCAATACGGGCGTTCTCGTCGAAGTCAACTGCGAAACCGACTTCGTTGCGAACGGCGAAAAATACCGTGAATTCGTTGCGGGCGTTGCCGACTACGTTTTAAAGAACGACGTAAAGGATGCGGAAGCGCTTATCGAGGCAAAGAAAGACGAAACGATAGAGGCGACGGCGACTATCGGCGAAAAAATCGCTATCCGCCGTTTTGCAAAATACACGACGGAAAGCGGTATAATCGAAAGTTATATCCATATGGGCGGAAAAGTGGGCGTTCTCGTTGAACTCGACGGTTGCACCTGCGAAAAGGCGCACGCGCTTGCGCACGACGTAGCGCTTCAGATAGCCGCGGCAAAACCGCTTTATCTGAACGCGTCCGAAGTTCCGCAGGAAGTTTTGGAACACGAGAAAGAAATTCTTAAAGCGCAGGCTTTGAACGAGGGCAAACCCGCCGCCATTATCGACAGGATGAGTGAAACGGCATTGCAAACGACCAGATTTATTCCTAAAAGTACCAGGACAGCATATATTTCCCACGCGATATCAACGCAAAGTCCCCCTACGAGGATATACCGAGTGCCTTCCCCTTTGGAACCATAGCATAGTTGAGTTATTGCCCTGACCAAGCGCCTGTGCTCACCCTGAATTTGTTCATTAGAATAGTAAGAACTGCCACCGTTACGGTACAGAATCACCATTATCAACACTGATATTGCAATCAAAGCCGCGTTCAGTGTTAAGAGAACAACTGTGTCAAACATGGGGTTAGTCATATGAGCGATGCATCATTTATAAAAGGAACGGTAGTTC
>JAGDBE010000038.1 GCA_017959195.1 Clostridia bacterium
AGCCGTCTTCGTCAACGCCGGTGAAAATGCCGGCATTGTAAAGGTTGAACACAGCGGAGGCGTTGTCTGAAAAAACGCTTACGTCGGGTATGTACTGAATGTCGTTAATTTTGCGTTCCGAGGGAACGACCGTGTTGAAAACTATTGCCGTAAACTCTCTTGAAGCGGGCTCGGAATTAAAGAGCGACGCATCGGGAATTATGCCGGCTGCAAGCGCATATTCTGCGTAATCGCCGTTTGAAACGTCATCACCGCGTGTTTTTGCGGTAATTACCGCCGCCGCTTTAATTACGTCTGCCTGCGTTGCCGCGCTTTCTGCCGTAAATCCGTTTTCAAAACTCATAATTCCGTTGTTTTCCGCAAATACGAGCGAATCGTAAGCCCAGAACGAAGAATCAACGTCCAAAGCATAAACGGAAATTGAAATTATAAGCGTTAAAAGAACGAGGGATATGATTTTTTTCATAAAAACACTCCAAATTATTTAAGAATTATTTTGTGATAGTCCTTTTTTCCTTTTTTGATAATGAAATCTTTTTCAAAGGCGGATTTGTCAAATGACGCCGCAAAATCGGTGATTTTGCTGTCGTTTACCGAAATTCCTCCCTGTTTTATGTTTCTTTTTGCCTCACTGTTGTAAGGGCAGAGGGACGCTTTAACGAGAAGCATTGAAAGGGTAATCTTGCCGTCGTTAAAGTCGGCGTCGGTAATTACGGTTGAAGGCATATTTTCGCTGTTTCCCGAACCTGCAAAAATGTTTTTCGCCGCTTCAAGCGCCTTGTCCGCCTCGTCTTTGCCGTGAACGAGATTAGTAAGCTCGTAAGCGAGTCTTTCTTTTGCCTTGTTGATTTCACTGCCTTCAAGTTTTTCGTATTCCGCAATTTCGTCGAGCGAAAGGAAGGTCAGCATTTTCATACATTTAATAACGTCTGCGTCGTCAACGTTTCTCCAATACTGGAAGAAATCGTAAGGCGGCGTTTTTTCGGGGTCGAGCCAAACGGCGCCGCTTGCGGTTTTGCCCATTTTTTTGCCTTCGGAATTAAGAAGCAGGGTTATGGTCATTGCGCATGCGTTTTTGCCGAGCTTTCTTCTGATAAGCTCCGTTCCGCCGAGCATGTTGCTCCACTGGTCGTCGCCGCCGAACTGCATATTGCAGCCGTATTTCTGATAAAGCATATAAAAGTCGTAGCTCTGCATTATCATATAGTTGAATTCAAGGAAGCTCAGGCCCTTTTCCATTCTCTGCTTGTAGCATTCTGCCCTTAACATGTTGTTTACCGAAAAACATGCGCCCACTTCGCGGAGAAGGGAAACGTAATTGAGGTCAAGCAGCCAGTCCGCGTTGTTTACCATGAGCGCCTTTCCGTCGGAAAAATCTATAAATCTGCTCATCTGTTTTTTGAAGCATTCGCAGTTGTGGTTTATATCTTGTTCAGAAAGCATTTTTCTCATATCCGTTCTTCCCGAAGGGTCGCCTATCATCGCGGTTCCTCCGCCGATAAGGGCGATGGGGCGGTTGCCCGCCATCTGAAGACGCTTCATGAGGCATAACGCCATAAAGTGTCCAACGTGAAGGCTGTCCGCCGTCGGGTCAAAGCCTATGTAAAAAGTTGCCTTTCCGTTGTTGATAAGGTTCTTGATTTCTTCTTCGTCGGTGAGCTGTGCAAGCAAGCCCCTTGCCTTGAGTTCTTCAAATAATGTCATTGTTTGTCTCCTGTGTATTTTAATATTTTGTTTTTTCCTTGATAAGTTCGGTTGCCGCCGCTCTTGCGGTGTCGGTGATGTTAATTCCCGAAATAATGCGTGCGGTCTCGTTTATACGCTCATCGGCAGACAAAAGTCTGCATGAAGTATATGTTACTCCGTCTTTTTCTGACTTAGAAACGAGATAATGACTGTCCGCAAGAGACGCTATCTGCGCAGAGTGGGTAACGCACATTACCTGGGAATATTTTGAAGTCTGCAGAAGTTTTATACCTATTCTTCTCGACGTTTTTCCCGAAATTCCGGTGTCAACCTCGTCGAATATGAGCGTTTCAACACCGTCTTTTTCGGAAATTACGCTTTTTATTGCAAGCATAAGACGTGAAAGCTCGCCGCCCGACGCCGTTTTTGAAAGCGGCGAGAAGGGGAGTCCCGCGTTTGTCTTTACGAAAAACTCTATCTTGTCATTTCCGTCGGAAGAGAAGTCTTTTGGCTCTATCGAGGTCTTGAATTCGACGTTCTGCATCTCCAGAAATTCAAGTTCGCTTTCGATTTTTTGGTCAAGGACTTTTGCCGCCGAAACTCTTGCGTCGTGAAGTTTTTTAGCCGATTTTTCGGTTTTCGCCTGAACGTCTTTCAGCTCTTCTTCGAGTTTTGCAACCGTTTCGCCGTTTGTTTCGAGTTCAGACAGGCGAGTTGACGCTTTTTCGCAAAATGCGAGAATGTCGGATACTGTCGGTCCGTATTTCCTTTTCAGTTTGTATATGTCGTATAATCTTTGTTCTATTTTGTCAAGCTTTGTGGCGGGGGACTCTTCGGCGTTTTCAGCGATTTCCCTTATGTATTCCGCAACGTCGTATATTTCCGAACGCGCCTGCGTCAGCCGTTCGTTGTAGGTTTCGGTCCCGTCCATGACTTTGGAGAGCCCGTCCAGCATTGAAATTGCCTTGTCAACGCACAGCACTGCGTTAATTCCGTCTCCGTAAAGCGCGCTGTATGCGCCGGAAGCCGATTCGTAAACCTTTTCCAGATTTGAAAGTCTTTTCTTTTCGGAAAGAAGCGCATCTTCTTCGTCGGGTTTAAGTTTAAGCGCCGAAATTTCTTCAATCTGAAATTTGAGCATATCTATTTCGCGCTCTTTTTCTGCGTTGTCCAAACTTAAATCCGAAATTTGCTTTTTAATATCGCAATATTTATTATAATTCTCTTTGTAGTCATTTAGCAAGGGCAAAATATCGGCATAAGAGTCAAGAATTGCTATATGTTTTTCGTTGTTCAGCAAATCCTGGTTGTCATGCTGCCCGTGAATGTTAATTAAAAACGCGGATATATCCTTGAGAACAGACGGCGAAACCTGCCTTGAATTTACGCGGCATACTGATTTTCCGTCGGAAGTAATGCGTCTTGAAACGTATAAACAGCCGTCTTCATCGGGATTAAGACCGGAATCTGCAAGTTTTGAAACGGAATCTTTACTCAATGATGAAAATACCGCGTCAACAAGTGCGTAATCCTCGCCGTTTCGTATAAGGTCCTTTGACGCCCTGTGTCCGCATAAAAGACCGATAGAATCGACTATAATGCTTTTTCCGGCGCCTGTTTCACCGGTAAACGCGGTAAAACCGTCGGAAAAGTCGATGTCGATTTGTTTAATTATCGCTATGTTCTCAATATGTATTGATTGAAGCATAATTTCACCGGTTAAATCTTGTTGATGCTCTTGTTCAGCTTCTTTACAATGTCGAGCGCCTGGCTCTCGGTTGCCATAACCATGAAAATGGTGTCATCGCCCGCAAGCGTGCCGACAACGTCCGGAATTTCGAGCGAATCGAGCGCAACGCAGGTTGCGTTTGCCATGCCAGGACTTGTTTTGAGCACTACCATGTGGCCGGCGTAGCTTATTTTCAGCACCATTTCGGAGAGAATGTTCTTGAATTTGTCGGTAAATCTGTTGTCGATATCAGCGACAAGCGTATTTGCCGAATATTTGGATTTTGTTGAACGTCCGTTTTTGATTCCTGTCGATACTTTAACGAGTTTGAGCTCTTTTATGTCGCGCGAAACGGTTGCCTGCGTTGCGACAAAGCCCGCCTGTCTCAGCAGTTCTGCAGGCTCTTCCTGCGTGTCGATATCGTGGGTTTCAATCAGTTCAAGTATTTTTTCCTGTCTTTTCGATTTCATTTTTATACCTCAATATGTAATCAGTTCTCGTCATTGTTCTGACATGCGAGTTTTTTGTTTAAAAGCGTATAGAAATTGATGTTTTTTATTCTTATAAGCTTTGTAAAGAGTGAAGATTTCAAAATCCGCACCTTGTCGCCGTTTGCAAGTGATTTTACGCTCTTTCCGTCTATCGTGCAGAACGCCTCGTTGATTTTTTCGGCTTCAAACTGAATTTCAATTACCGAATCAGCCGAAAAAACGATAGGTCCGGGATTAAGACACATGTACGGACAGACGGGAACGGCGCAGATGCAGTCGAGGTTGGGATCGATAATGGGACCTCCCGCCGACATACAGTACGCGGTTGAACCTGTGGGCGTCGAAACGATTATTCCGTCGGCTCTGTACGAGGAAATCACGTTTCCGTTGCATATTAGTTTAAGTCCCGCCATACGCGATACGGCGCCTTTTGATACAACGACGTCGTTAAGTGCAAGCGCCGAATACGTAACTTCGTTGTTTTTTATGATTTCCGCTTTGAGCATCATGCGCTTGTCGATAACTACACCTTCAAGCGACTCAAGCTCGGATATGCTGTTCAACGAAGCGATTTTTTCTATAAGACTTATTTCCGACGCTTCAAGTTCCGCAATATAGCCGACTTTTCCGAGATTTATGCCCAGAATGTAAGCGTTTCCCGCGGCGGCTTTTTTTGCAATTTTAAGTATCGTTCCGTCGCCGCCGAACACAAAGCAGATGTCCGCTTTTCTGAACATGAGGTATTCCGGAATAAATTCGATGTCTCTTCCGGATAAAAACATGTCGGCAACGGGGGGAACGGAGTTGAATGATTTTTTGAAAGTGTCGGACATATATACCTTACAACCGTGCTTTTCGAGAATGTCTAAAAGCGCGCGTGTATATGCAAGGTCTTTGTCTTTATTCGGGTTTACCGATACTGCAATCTTTAACATAGTTCCCTCCATAGATATAGTTATATATATTATATCAATTCTTTTGCATAAAATCAATAGATATACTGCATATTTTTATAAAAATAATATATTAAATTTCAATTTCTTATAAAAATATCAAATATAACA
>JAGDBE010000039.1 GCA_017959195.1 Clostridia bacterium
CTTGGGGACTCCCGAATTTACGCCGTACATGCTCATATGGTCGCCGTTATAGGTGCACCAGCCGAGCGCGATTTCGCTTAAATCGCCGGTACCGCAAACACGCGCGTTATTTTTATTTGCAACGTCCATCAGAATCTGCGTACGTTCCCTTGCCTGTGCGTTTTCGTAGGTTACGTCGTGAACGTCTGCGTCGTGTCCTATATCCTCAAAGTGTTTGAGGCAGGATTCCTTTATGCTTATCTCTCTTGTCTCGACTCCGAGCGCTTTCATGAGGTTCCATGCGTTATCGTGCGTTCTCGACGTGGTGCCGAAGCCCGGCATGGTAATTCCGAGCACGTTTTCGCTCTTTCTTCCGAGTTTTTCCATCGCCTTTACTGAAACAAGCAGCGCAAGCGTCGAGTCAAGGCCTCCCGAAACGCCGACTATTGCCTTTTCGGAAGCAACGGACAGCCGCTTTTCAAGTCCCGCAACCTGCATATCGAATATTGCAAGGCAGCGTTTTTTGAGTTCCTCTTTATCAGACGGAACGAACGGCATTTTCTTTATTTTTGCGAGCTTTCCGTCGGCGCGGAGCTTGGATTTATACGGATTTATGCCGTAAAGTCTTACGTTTTGAACGTTCTTTTCGCAAAACAGTTTTTTTGCCTCTGCGGAAAAGTCCTTTTTCTTTAATTTATCCGCTTTTATCTTACCCAGATCGACGTCGGAAACAAGTATATAGTCTCCGTCGATAAAGTTTTCGTTTTCGGATACGATTTTGCCGTTTTCAGCGATAATGCTCTTTCCCGAGAACACCGCGTCGGACGTGGATTCGGATTTTCCCGCCGAAACGCTTGCATAAACGTTTATTCCCTTTGAAGAAAGGCTCTTTGCCTCGTTTAACGCAAATTCCCGCTTTGCAACGATTTCCTTGCTTGCGCAAATATTGAAAACAATCTGCGCTCCGCAAAGCGAAAGGTATGCTCCGGTGCTTACGGGTGCGCCGAGTGTATCCCCCGTTTCAACGGCAAATTTTGCGCCCTCTTTGCCTTCGAGCACGATATAAGGCGACACCGGGATTTTATACGACGGGTAAACGCCGATTTCTTCCGACATGATCTCGTCTTTTTCAAGTTCGTCGGGTGATGAAAACCATCTTTTTTCGCTTTCGGAAAGCAGCGTTTTGGGAACCAATGCGCAAATTCTTCCGCCGCAGAAGACGCACGCGCAGTCAAACAGTCTGCCGTCAATTTCCAAGGGTGCGCCCGCGATGATTACGGCGTCAACTTCTTCCGAAAGAAGCGCAATTTTATTCAAAGAAAGCACCGTGTTTTCCAAAAGCGTTTTCTGGAAAAACAGGTCGTCACAGCAATATCCCGTAACGGAAAGCTCGGGAAAAACTATGAAATCCGCCTTTTTTTCGTTTGCTTCCTTTATTTTTTCAATTATTTTTTCGGTATTTTCCTTCACGCCGCCGACCGAAACTTCCGGCACTGCAAGCGCTATTCTTGCGTAATCAAACATCTTTCAACCCTTCCCTTTTCAAGCGTTATCCGTTATCTTATGCCTTTTTGACTTTTCCGACAAGTCTGTTTATCGAAAATCCCTTTGCGGAGAAATTATCCTCGTATTCCGTATGTATATTATCCTTTTCGTATTCGGAATTATGTAAATCATAGCACACGTCGGACACCTCAATTTCCGCCTTTTCGAACTGTTCGAGCGAGAAATCGAAGAGCGGGCGGTTATCCGTCTTGAAGAATATTTTTCCGCCGTCTTTTATGATTTTTTTATAGATTTCAAGGAATGATATAAACGTAAGTCTTCTTTTTGCGTGTCTTTTTTTCGGCCACGGGTCTGAGAAATTAAGGTAAATTTCGTCAATCTCGTTTTCGTCGAAAATCTCGCACAGTCTCGACGCGTCGTCGCAGATAAAGTAGACGTTTTTAAGTTCGTCGTTCTTTACCTTCTCCATGGCAAGCACAATTACGTCCGGCACTTTTTCAAAGCCTATATACAGTTTTTCCGGATTTCTTTTTGCGTTTTCAAGTATAAATCTGCCTTTTCCGCAGCCGATTTCTATACTTATTTCCTTATTTTCCGCAAATTCCTTCCATTTGCCTTTATTGTTTTCGGGTTCCTTTATTAATATTTCGGAGCACGCTTCCATTCTCTTCGCTCCGTTTTTCTTTTTTCGCATCCGCATTGAGCGATACTCCTTTGAACGTATAAAAATTTTCTTTGTGCAAATAATACTTTCAGAATGAGAAAGATTTCTCTTTTTCATTTGTCATATCGTAATTAAGGAGATGAAATAAATGCTTGACAGAACAGCCCTTATTCTTTCCATTATCGGAGCCATTAACTGGGGCAGCATCGGTCTTTTCCAGTTTGACCTCGTCGCCTGGCTCTTCGGCGGTCAGGACAACATCATAAGCAGAATTATTTACGTTATTGTCGGTCTTGCAGGTCTTTGGTGCATTTCACTCTTATTCAGAGAGAGAAGCGCAATTTCCGACGGAGAAGAACATTTATAATTCCGTGAAAATACAGGAAAGCGGTTTCGCTTTCCTTTATTTTTTTCTTAATCGCCTATCGAGCGCATATCTTTCACCATATCGTCTATCTGCGCTTCGAAGCTGGAATCCTTATCCATCATTTCCTTTATTTTCTTTACCGCGGAAACGACGGTTGAATGGTCTCTGTTGAAGACCTTTCCGACGTTCTCGTACGACATGTCGGTAAGCTCCCTCAAAAGATAAATCGACACCTGTCTTGCCATCGCAATTTCGTTGGTCTTTCTCTTGCCGACAATCTCTTCCGGCGCTATTCCCGTTTTCTGCGACACGTAGGTTATGATTTTATCGGGGGTTATTGCGGCGGCTTTTGCCGTCAGAATATCGTTTACCGCCGTCTTTGCGTGTTCCATGCAGATATCTGCGTTCTGTATGTATGCAAGCGCCCTCATCTTCTTGAGCGCTCCCTCTATCTGTCTTATGTTATCCTTTATATTTTCGCCGAGGTACATAAGCACGTCGTTGGGGATATTCATTCCGAACGCCTGCGCTTTGCGCTTGAATATCGCAACTCTGAGTTCCAGGTCCGGCGGCTGGATATCGACGATAATTCCGTGCTCAAATCGCGAGCGAAGTCTTTCCGCGAGCGACTTTATGTCCTTGGGAAGTCGGTCCGACGTGAGTATAATCTGCTTTCCCGATTCGAAAAGCGCCTCGTAGGTATGGAAAAATTCCTCCTGAATAGCTTCTTTTCCCGCAATAAACTGTATATCGTCGAGCAGCAGCACGTCTGCGTTTCTGTATTTTTCTCTGAACATTATCGAGGTCTTATTGGCGAGCGCTTCTATAAGTTCATTCGTGAAATCCTCGCCCTTTACGTAGATTATCGTGAATTCCGGGTGTCTTGTCGCAATTTCCCTCGTTATCGCGTACAAAAGGTGGGTTTTTCCGAGTCCCGGAGAGCCGTACAGGAACAGCGGGTTTGCTACCGTCGCCGGTCTTTCCGCTACGGAATATGCCATATTATACGCTATATCGTTTGAGCGTCCGACAACGAAATTATCGAAGGTATATTCGGGGGAATAATTCGGAAGCGAGCGCGAAACGAATATCTTTGACGACATTTTTTTGCTCTCTTCCTCGTCGTAAACGCGCACGAAATCGGGATTGTTGACGGTCTGGTCTTCGGCTTCGAGTTTTTCGGCTACCTCTTTCAACTGTTCGGTTTCTTTTTTCTTTTCCATTTCTTTTATCTGCGCGTCGAAAGAATTACCCTCCGACGAAATTATCACCACGTTTACGTCAAAACCGAGTATGTCCTTAAGGTCTTCTTTCAAAAAATCAATATACTTTGATTCGATAATGCTCTTTTTTAAATCGTTATCGGTACTGAAATACGCTGTGTCGGGAGTGAGTCTTTCAAGCGACAGATTATCAAACCAGAGTTTTATTGCCATATCCGTCAAATCGTGCTCTTTTTCAAGCTTTTCGACTACTATTCTGCAAATATCCTTTTCGTTCATTTCTGCACTTCCTTCGGCTTTAATGCGCGTTTTTATTCGCTAAAACGCACTTTCAGTTCATTTTATTTTATCACACTCTTACAGTCTGTGTCAATTATTTTCTAAAGAACAAAGGACTGCCTTGCGGCAGTCCTTTAATTACGATATTTTATTTACTGCGCGGACTCTCCGTCTTCTTCCGGTGCTTCTGATTCTCCGCCGGCTTCCGCTTCTTCTCCGGCTGCTTCTTCAGCGCCCTCTCCGGAGTTTTCAGCGCCGTCGGTTCCTTCTGCGGCACCTTCTGCACCCTCTTCGCCTTCGGCACCTTCAGCTGCCGCTGCTGCCGCTTCAGCTTCCGCTATTTCTCTTTCCATTTCGGCAAGTTCTTCTTTGGAAAGATACTTTTCGTCATATCTCTTTACTTCGTCCGTGCTCTTATAGAATTTCGTATTATTCTTTGCCGCGTCTTCCATCTGCTTGCACACGTTTCCGAAAACGCCCTGGAGCGCCGTTCCGTCGGAATTCCACGTGCAGCCGAGTGCGTTGAGTTCTTTGTTCGCAATATTGAATGCGTCGTCAATCGACATCTCTCCGCTCTCAATTAAGCTTATCGCTTTCTTGGAAATCATTTCAACGCATCTGTAAACCGATTCGTCCGACGCGTTGGAGAAAGTTACTTCAAATCCGAAGAATGCGCTGGGAGCAACCGAAATATTGGTTATCTTCGCATCTTCAATGTAGCCCTGTTCGCCTTCGAGTGAATGTTTTACGTAAACGTTTCCGGTGAGGAAGTTATCCATTTTATAGGTATCATCTTCGCTTACGCTTATGGGAACCACAACGTCGTCTTCAAGTCTGTAATGCTCGCCTCTTATACCGTACTGAAGCATATCGGCAAGTTCCCAGTCGGTGTTGAAGAGTTCGACGAGTTTTGCCGCTTTTGCGGAGTTGAGGGAATATGCGCTTACGCACATTGCCGACTTGAACGCCTCTCTTGCGCTGACTCTCGGCAGGTCGTACAGATACGCCTGATATTTTACTCCGTCTTCTTCCCATTCTTTATCGAGAAGTCTGTCGGAATAAACAAGTTCAATTGCGTATTTTGCGTCCGTTACGCCGTCTGCCGCCGCAACGTATCCGCTTTCTTCATAGGATTTAACCGCCTTTAAGAATTTTATGTATTTCGTATTGTTTAAGAACATCGGCGTGGTGCTCTGCGAAATCGAAATGAGGTCTGACGTCGTGTAAAGCAGGTTATCGTAGGTCTCAACGCCTCCCGCAAGTTCAGGCAGGTCGTTTATCGGATAATAATCCGGTTCGTTCTGCTTTATGAGTTCCAGATAGCCGCCCATTTTTTCGATATCTCTCAGGTCATGAACGGTATAGTCGTATTTATCGAGGAGTTCCTTATTGAATACGAGGAATTCGTATCTTCCGTCCATCGCGAAGTTTGTGGGAACGCCGTAAACCTTTTTGTCAACGGTCGCCGCCGCCATAATGGTCGGGTGGATATACTTCGTAAGCACTTTTCTGTCGTACGTTACGTCGATTGCGGAAAGTCTGCCTTCTCTCGCCATCTTCAAGAACTTATCGTAATCGTCTACAACGAATATATCGAGCTGAGGTCTCAAGAGGTCGACGTCTTTGAGTTCGAACGCGTAGTCAATCGCTTCGTTGAAGGTCATTTTCGCGATATTTCTGTAATCTTCGGCAGAGCTGATCGGGGGTTTGCCGTCTTCGATATATTTTACCGCCTCTTTTTCAGCCGCGTACAGCGCGTCCCAATACTCGTCGGCCGTATAGTAATTTATTTTTACAAGCATTTTATACTGCGGTACGGTTATCTCGTTGATAGCCATCTGTACGCGCTTTGCCGCTTCCTTGCTCGTTTCCTTTTCGGTAATTACGAACATATTCAGCGTAACAATGCCGCTCGTTTCGTTTTCGTCATTGTTGCTGCCGTCGTCACAGCCCGACAACATAAGCGCCGACAATATCATTGCCGAAGCAAGTATTAAACTCAAAATCTTTTTGATTTTCATCTGCCGAGGTTCCTCCTGATATTAAAATACGCTCAAGTATAATATATATAATCATTCATAATAGATATTTTACACCAAACGCGCCCCTATGTCAAGATAAATGACAAATTTTTCGGCGGTTTATCGCAAAAAAATCGGGCTTTTTGTCAAAATGAGAAAAACAGCGGGAGTCCGTCTTTATATTTTACGGCGCATTCGCCCTTTATAAGCGGTTTCATATAGTTTAAGCATTTTTCGTTTACATTTTTGCCGTCTTTTGAGATAAAGTCGGCGGGAATGCTCTTTACGAGGTTTGCCGCTTTGGAAATGTCGACGTCGGTTATGCTTATCTTATATTCAGGCGAATTTTCGTCCCTTAAGAACGCCATCATTCTGCCGCTTTTGCCTTCCGCCGCGGCTTTTGCCGCCGCTCTGCCTATCGTTATTGACTCGTCTATATCCGTTTTCGACGCGATATGCGCGGAGCATCTCTGCATGAGGTTGAGTTCAATCGACCTGCACTTGCAGCCGATCTTTTCGCGCACGAGGTTTTCCAAATATTTACCCGTACCCGAAAGATACGCGTGTCCGAAGGTATCGACAGCGCCGCTCATTGCGGCTTTCGCGGCGTATTCGCCGTCCTTGTTCTTTATGCCTTCCGAAACCGCGACTATTACGTACGGCTTTTTTGCGTCGGAAAGTTTATTATTTACGTCTTTTATGAACTCTTCCGAGTCAAACGGAACTTCCGGGAGATATATGAGGTCGGCGCCCATGCCGGTGAGCTCCTTTGCAAGAGCCGCCGACGCTGTAAGCCAGCCTGCGTCTCTGCCCATTATTTCGATAATGGTTACCGCCTTCTGCGTATAAACCGCGCAGTCCCTTGCCACTTCCGCAACCGTGCATGCGATATACTTTGCGGCGGAGCCGAAGCCCGGCGTATGGTCGGTTACGCACAGGTCGTTGTCTATCGTTTTGGGAACGCCGATGAATTTTACGTCAACGTCCGCTTTTTTCTCGGCGCGGTATTTTTCAAGCTTTGCGACGGCGTCCATACTGTCGTTGACGCCGATATAGAAAAAGTATCCTATATTATGCTTTTCGATTACTTCAAATATCTTTTCAAACTGCGCTTCCTCCTTGATTTTGAGGCGGCAGGAGCCGAGCGCCGCCGCAGGCGTCAGCGAAAGTTTTTCAAAATTGCTCTTATCGGAAAAAATCTCTTTGAGGTCTATAAAATCCTCTCTCAAAAAGCCTTCCACTCCGTTTTTCATTCCGTACACGGCGTCGATGGACGTTATATCCATACAGCCCTCGATTACGCCCGCGAGCGTTGCGTTTATCGCGCTTGTGGGGCCTCCCGACTGTCCTATTACGGCGTTTTTCTTTAAAGACATAACCTTTTTGCTTCCTTTCAAGTGTATTACATCAGATAAAATCTTCTCTTGAATTTTTTATACAAAAAATTGACGATTAAATACATTACCACAACCGACAGCACGTTTAATGCAAATTCCGGCAAAATCGTTTTTTTCAGCACCTCGGAAAGTGCGGATTCTTTATATTCCGACATAACGTATATGCTTCCGACAAACGCCCTTATAAGAAAGAACGGTACCGACGCAAGCGCCGCTGTGAGCGCGTTTGTGCGGGTGAAGATATTCACCGTTTTCTTTGCAAAATACGCCGCGATGAAAAACAGAAACGGGGACAGATGCGCAGGCGGCGTTATGAAAACGTCGGAAATCACCCCGAAAACGAGCGCGATTACCGATACGCCCTTTACGTCAGGGCAGATTATTCCGCAAACCGCCGCAAGTGCAAGCAGCAGGTCCGGAACAACGGCGTTCCCGCCTTCGCTTCCTGCTCCGATATATGCAATTATTGAAGCGTTCACAAAAAAGACAAGCAAAAATACTATTGAGAAGAACACCCTTGTCTTTTTGGTCGAATCTGTTGTTTTCACGCGATTTCAATCCCTCTTTACAGGCTGAACTCCGGAACGACGTTGACGTCGATTGCCGAAAGCGCTTCCTCGTCCGCCTTTATAAGCTCTGCATAGCTTCCTATGAGATTCTGGAAATTTTCGGTTTCAAGCATGCCGTATATATTCTGGTAAACTTGTAGATTTGTGTTGTAAAGCTCCGCCTTCATGGGCAGTTTATGGATTATATGAATGGAATAGCCGTTTTCGCTGTTGGTCTCTGCCATGCGGTATTCGCCTTCGTCCATTTCCATGGCCGCCGACGTAAATTCCGCGGGGAACGTATTGTCGTTTGTTACGAAAAAGCCGTCGGGATAGTACTGGCTCTCGTAAACGTCCTCGTTATACTCCTCTTTGAGCGCATAGAAGTCCTCGCCGCCGATTATTCTTTCGAACACCTCGTCGGCTATGCGCTTTTTGTTCTCTTTATCTTCTTTTGACGGTGAAACGTACGTTCCGTCCTCTTTCTGCGTTGCGGGCAGATTGAAATAAATATGCGTTACTATCGCGTAATTATCCTTGAAATACTCCTTCATTTTTTCCTCGGGTATTTCCACCGTTCCCTCTTCGCCGTAGAGATAATCAATGATTTTCGCCTGCTTTATGCTTATTTTGAGGTATCTTTCGAGCGACGCAAAATCGGCTCCGTACGTCGAAAGTTTTTCTTCGAGCGCCTGCTTTGAGCCTGCGTTTGCTTCCAGAGCAGACATCTGGCTGTCAAGCGACGCCGCGTCCTCCTCGGTAAAGCTGATTTTATACTCCTTATCAAACAGGTATTCGCATATAAGCGAGCTTGAGGCGTAGCTGTACGTCATTTTTTTGAGCATATCCGCAAAGGTTTCGCCGGTACGCGTATTCGCAACGGCGTTCCAGTCGTTTCCGTATTCCGCTATCATCGAATAATACATCGATTTCTGTATCGACGTCAGCAGATAAATATAGTTTATCGACAGGCTGTTTCCGCCCTCAATACTCATCACGTCGCGCGGCGCATTGTCGTTGCACGACGCAAGCAAAGCGAGGCACATACACGCCGCCGTTACCAAAGCAATTATTTTTTTCATAATTTTCTCCTTATGCAAACGTCTTTGGTTATCTATCATATTTTATCATATATCATTCATCGGTTGGTGAATAAATCTTAAATATTTCTTCAAAAACCGCCGCCAAATTTTCGTTTTCGTCGATTTTTACGGAGAAATTCGGCCGTTTGCCCATCGAAGTCAGCACTTTTCCGGGAAATTTCAGCGCAAGCGCGACAATTCTCTCTTTTTCGGGCATTCTTCCGGGATAAATCAGTATTCTGCCGTTCTTATATTCAAGTCTTTCGATGCCGAGTTCGTCGCATTTTGCCTTTATTTTCGCTATCATTAAGAGATTCTTCGTCTCTTTTGGCATTTCTCCGTATCTATCGGTCATTTCGTCGGCGACGTCGGACGCGTCGGCGTATGATTTTATCTCGGAAATGCGCTTATACATTTCAATTCTTCTCTGCGGCGCGCTTATATATTTTTCGGGGATATACGCGCTGATACCGAGGTCGATGCTGCTCTTCGGGCTCTCCTTTACCGGTTCGCCCTTTTCTTCGAGCACCGCCTGTTCGAGAATTTTTATGAACATATCGTATCCGACTTCTTCCATATGTCCCGACTGTTCCGCACCGAGAAGGTTGCCGGCGCCCCTTATTTCGAGGTCCTTCATCGCGATTTTGAAGCCCGAGCCGAATTCGGTGAATTCCTTTATCGCAACAAGTCTCTTCTGCGCGATTTCGCTCAGCATATTTTCCGGTCTCCACGTGAAATAAGCGTATGCGCGCCTGTTGGACCTGCCGACTCTGCCTCTTATCTGATGAAGCTGGGAAAGTCCCATTTTATCCGCGTCTTCTATGATAAGCGTATTTGCGTTCGGCACGTCCACGCCCGTTTCTATTATCGTGGTGCAGACGAGAATATCTATCTTTCCCTCGGTCATATCGTACCAGATTTCCGAAAGTCTTTCTTTATCCATCTGTCCGTGCACGGTCTCGACCTTTGCTTCGGGAAACTCCGTCTTTATTCTGTACGCGGTGTTTTCTATGTCCTCAACCCTGTTATGCATATAGAACACCTGGCCGCCGCGGCGCAGTTCCTTTCTTATCGCCTCGTAAACTATTGTTCTGTCGTATTCGAGCACATAGGTCTGCACGGGGTATCTGTCAATCGGCGCCTCTTCGAGTATCGACATATCGCGTATGCCCACAAGCGCCATATTGAAGGTTCTGGGTATCGGAGTTGCCGTAAGTGTGAGCACGTCAACCTGTTTTGACATCTCTTTGAGTCTTTCCTTATGCGCAACCCCGAATCTCTGCTCCTCGTCGACGATGAGAAGTCCCAAGTCCTTGAATTCTATCTTTTTGTTGAGAATTTTATGCGTGCCGACCACTATATCGACTTTGCCGGTCTTTAATTTTTCGAGCACCTCTTTTGCCTTTTTGGCGGAGACGTATCTCGAAAGCATTTCAACCTTTATCGGAAAGCCGTGCATTCTCGACGAAACCGTTCTGAAATGCTGCAGTGCGAGCACGGTGGTCGGGACCAGAAAAGCGACCTGCTTTCCGTCCATTATGCATTTGAACGCGGCTCTGAGCGCGACTTCCGTCTTTCCGAATCCCACATCTCCGCACAGCAGTCTGTCCATGGGATGAGATTTTTCCATATCCCTTTTGATGTCGTTTACGGCGTCGAGTTGTCCTTCGGTTTCCTCGTATTCGAAGTTGGACTCAAATTCACGCTGCCACTCGGTATCCCCTGAAAAAGCGTATCCGGGGCGTCTCATACGCTCGGCGTAGAGCGTGATGAGTTCCTTTGCCATATTTTTCGCCGCCTTTTTCGCCCTCTGCTTTTTCTTTATCCATTCCGAGCCGCCCATTTTGGAAAGGGTTACGTTTTCGGTTTTGCCGGTATACCTCGACACCTTGTCGAGCTGGTCGCAGGGCACGTACAGCACGTCCTTGCCCGCGTATTTTATCGTTATATAGTCCCTCGTTATACCCGCAACCGTAAGGGTTTTTATTCCTACGTACTGTCCTATGCCGTGGAGTTCGTGAACGACGTAGTTTCCGTTTGTCAGTTCAAGGTAAGAGGTTATTTTATTCTTATTTTTCTGCGATTTTTCGTCTTTTGCGCGTTCGGTTTTTCCCTTTCTCAGCGCATACGCCTGCGACGCGCTTTCCTCGCACAAGAATACGGTTTTCGACTTTGAAAATTCAAAGCCTGTATATTCGTCGGACGCCGATTTCTGAGGAATGATATATACGTGTTTGCGGGACATTTCCGAAATATCGGGATTTTCGGCAAGCACGCTCTTTATTCCTTTGCCGTTAAGCATATCGAAAAGTTCCGACGCGTAAGACGCGGTTTTTACGCACAGCGCGGTTTTATACCCCTGGCGGATATATCCTTCGAGGTCGTCGCACAGCACGTCGGTGCCGCGTTCTATTCCCGGCGGCTGCTTTGAGTCGAACGCAAACAGTCCCGATATTTCAAAATCGGGAGTACTTGCGAAAATATCGGTTGCAACGCACGGTCTCTTTAAAAAAACGGTCTTTAAGTCCTCGTAATTTTTACACCATACGCCGTTCTTTATACTCATTTCGCCGAGCGACGCCATATCGACGAGCGTCTGATTGAGCTGGAAAATATATGCGTTCAGTCTGTCCCGCACCCTCGGATAGTCGCATACGAAAAGACTGCCGCCGGCGTAGTCGAAAAGCGTCGTGAATTCGTAAATATACGGAAGATACTTATCTATCGACTTACAGTCGCCGTTTTCAATATCGGTTCTCTCTTGCGCAAGGCGGGAAGCGAGTTTATCGTTTTGCTTTTTTATTGCGGAATTATAGAGCGCTTTATTCTTTTCAAGCACGTCTTTTATTTTTTCTTTGGGTATTTTTATCTCTTTTACGGGGGTTATATCTATTTCGGAAACGCTTTTCGTGCGTCTCTGAGTCATTACGTCGAAGTAGCCCGCCTCGTCGAGCTCGTCGCCGAAAAATTCAAGTCTTACGGGGTTTTCCTCGTCGGGAATGAAAATATCGAGAATATCTCCCCTTTTGGAGTACTGTCCCGCGCCCTCGACGGTATCGGTCTTTGTATATCCGTAATTTTCAAGCGTTTCGGAAAATTCGTAAAGGTCGACAGTGTCTCCGGCCTTTAAATGCGTCTTTACGTTAAGATATTCTTTCGGCGGAAGAATCGAAAGAGCCGCTTCCGGCACGGAAATTACGACTTTACACGCGCCGCCGCATATTTCCCTTAAAACCTTTAATCTCTCGTACTCCCATTCCTTTGACGACGCTTCGACGTTATAGAAGTTAAAATCCCTTGCCGGGAAAACCGACACTCCGTCGACAAACGCACAAAGTTTATTTTTAAGAGAATACGCCGTCTTTTCGTCGGGAACGAGTATTACCGACGCGGTCTTTCCGTCGGAAAGCGATTTTTCGAGGACGAGAGATGCAATTATCGCGTTTCTCGCGCCGTCGGAAACGCCCGTTACAAGTGCGGGTCCCTGGGTGAACGCTTTTCCGCCGGCGGAAAATCTGCGCAGCGTTTCGAGCATCTGCTTATATTCCGTCTCGCATCTTATCGTTCCGACAAGAAAATCCGACACGTTTTTTAGGTTTTTACCCTTTTCCATCTCGCCCTCTCCTTTCGTTTTTTTACAACACTTTTTGGCCGTACTTTTACAAGCACAGCCTTGAAAAATATTCGTTTTTATTATTATACGCCATTATAACGGAAAATTCAATTATTTTTATTCAAAAAAACAAAACCCTCCGGTTTCCCGGAGGTTTCCTGTTTGCAAACATATTTTTTTGAAAATCTTAAACGGCTCTTGTTACCTTGCCGGAACGAAGGCAGCGAGAGCATACGTTTACCGTCTTATGCGTGCCGTTTTCCACGACTCTTACGCGTCTTATGTTAGGCTTCCAGGCTCTGTTTGTTTTTCTGTGGGAGTGTGATACGTTGCATCCGAATGTAACGCCCTTTCCGCAAATCTCGCATTTTGCCATTTATTACACCTCCAAAAGCTAAATGTCCTTTGAATTTTTGCGTAAATTTACATTTACACAAAACAACAACTTGTATTATATCACTATAATTATCAAATTGCAATAGATTTTTTACTTTTTTTGAAAATTTTTTCGGAAAATTGAAAAAAAGTGTGTTTTTCTTTATATTCCGTCTTTTTTCTACGCTTTGCTCATCTTTGCGTAATTGCCCATTATCTTTTTGGTGCCTACCGAATCGAAAGCGACCTCGTAGAGCACGTCTCCCGACATGGGGCGGACGCTTAACACCGTGCCTTCCTTGAATACCGGGTGCGTTACGCGGTCTCCGACTTTGAACGTCGGAGAATCGGGCTTTTTAATCTTTGAAAGCATCTCGTTTTTGCGTTCGTTGAACTTCGATTCGATATACGAGCCCCTTTTGACGAAGAGATCGTGGGAAATTGAGCCCGAAATCTTATTTCTTTCCGTAATATACGTTACGTCCACGTTCTGTTCGGACTTTTCGCAGAAATCTTCGGGTATTTCCTCGACAAACCTCGATTTTCTGTGGAATTCCGTCTTTCCGAACACCATTCTGTTATTGCAGTACACGATATAGAGCTTCTTTTTCGCCCTCGTTATTGCGACGTAGGCGAGCCGTCTCTCCTCTTCCATCTCTTCTTCGGATTCGTTTATAGTCTGATTTCCGGGAAAAACGCCCTCTTCCATGCCGGGAAGAAATACCACCGGGAATTCAAGGCCCTTTGCGCTGTGCACCGTCATAAGCACGACGGCGGGCGCGTTTTCGTCGTAGTTATCTATATCGGAAACGAGCGCGACTTCCTCAAGGAACGATTCGAGGCTTGCGTTTTCCGTCTCGTTTTCGTATTTTACTGCGTTGGAAACGAGTTCCTTTACGTTTGCGGCCCTATCCTTCGCCTCCTCCTTTTCGAGAAGCGAAAGCGAGTCGAGGTATCCCGTCTTTTCAATTACTTTTTTTACGAAAACGCCTATCGGAAGCTCTTCTCTTCCGTCGGCAAGCTCATACATCATATCGGCAAACGCCGAAAGTTTCGACTCCGCTTTTGAAAGCGCGGGGTACGCCTTTGCGTTTCTGGCGCAGTAAAGCATGCTCTTTCCTTCTGCGTTAGCTATTTTTTCAAGCTCGCTTACCGTTACGTCTCCTATGCCCCTTTTGGGAACGTTTATAATTCTCTTCAAGCGCAGGTTGTCGTTCGGGTTTGCAAGAACGCAGAGGTACGCTATAACGTCCTTTATCTCTCTTCTCTCGTAAAACCGTATTCCGCCTATTATTCTGTACGGAACGGCGCTTTTTATGAATGCCGTTTCAAGCGCGTTCGACTGGGCGTTCATTCGATAGAGGACCGCAAAGTCTTCAAATTTATATTTGCCGTCCGACACGAGGTCGGTTATGGTATTTACTATGTACTGCGCCTCGGAATTCTGGTTATCGCAGGTGCAGAGCGTGATTTTTTCGCCGTTTTCGTTGCCCGTCCACAGCGTTTTTCCCTTTCTCTTTCGGTTATTCTTAATCACGCTGTTTGCGGCGTTTACTATCACGTCGGTCGAGCGGTAATTCTGTTCGAGTTTGACTATCTTTGTGTTCTTGAAATACCTGTCGAAGCCGAGAATATTGTCTATCGTCGCGCCTCTGAATTTATATATGCTCTGGTCGTCGTCGCCGACTACCATTATATTGTTTTTCTCGTTGCACAGCAGTTCGGTAAGCCGGAACTGCGCCTTATTCGTGTCCTGGTACTCGTCGATTAGGATATATCTGAATTTGCGCCTATATTTTTCGAGCACGTCGGAATCATTTTCAAACAGCTTTACGGTGAGCATTATTATATCGTCGAAATCGAGCGCGTATGCCCTTTTCAGCCGCTCCTCGTATTCTTTATAAAGAAGCGCTATCGTCTTTCTTCTCAAATCGCGCTGATTTATGCTTTGTGCGTAATCGGCGGCTGACAGAAGTTTTTCCTTTGCCCTCGATATCTCGTTTAACACGCTTTTTGCGGGAAAAGACGTCTCGGCGGCGCCGAAATCGCTTATTATCGACGACATAAGTCTTTTCTGGTCGTCGGTATCGTATATCGTAAACGATTTTTCGTATCCGAGTCTGTCGATATAGGCGCGCAAGATCCTTACGCAGACCGAGTGGAACGTGCCCGCCCAGATATCGTACGCGAATCGTCCGAGATTTTTTTCGAGTCTCGTCTTTATTTCTCCCGCCGCCTTATTGGTAAAGGTTATGGCGAGAACCTGATAAGGAAAAGCGGGGTCGTTTTTAAATATCTGCGCCGTTTTTTCAAGTTCCGCTTCGTCGGCGTTTTCGTCGGAAGCTATACCTTCGAGTTCCTCCACAAACGCGTCTGTAAGCATATTTTCAGGGATATTACCGTTGAAATACGCGTTTCCGTAAGCTATTATGAAGCATATTCTCTCGACGAGCACGGTGGTTTTTCCGCTTCCCGCGCCGGCAAGCACCAGAAGCGGTCCTTCCGTTGAAAACACCGCTTCTCTCTGCTTTTCGTTGAGAAAAGAATACATTTTATCGAATATTTTTGCGCGCGCCTTTATAAATCTTTTCTTTAAGTCCATTTTTCTGCCTTTCGGGAGTTTTGAAAATTATAGCAGAACTCGGAAGTTCTGCTATAAAACCGTCTTTATTGAGCCGTTTTTACCTGTTGGTTTTCCGTCCGGTGGAAGGTCGGGACTATTTCGGAAATCTTATTTTCTATCGAGCAAAGCATTACTTCGGGCGAGAGGCTGTTGTTTTCCGCTATTTCGTCGAGCTCTCTCAATTTATCGTGAAGTTTTTCGCTGTCGAAGTCCACGAAATGTCCTATGAATATCTTATCGTTTTCCGTCTTTTCGAGGTTTTCGTCCGAAAGCATGAGTTCCTCGTAAAGCTTTTCGCCGGGACGCAAACCCGTATATTTTATCTCGATATCGGTGCCGATTTTCTTACCGTAAAGTCTTATTATTCTCTTTGCAAGGTCGTCTATTCTTACGGGCATGCCCATATTGAGCACGAATATTTCACCGCCCGTCGCCTTTGTTGCGGCAAGAAGCACGAGCTGCACCGCTTCGGGAATAGTCATGAAAAATCTTATTATATCGGGGTGCGTTACCGTAACGGGGCCGCCCGCCTTTATCTGCTTCTGGAACAGCGGAATAACAGAACCGTTGGAACCGAGCACGTTTCCGAATCTTACTGCCGAAAACTTCGTTCCCCTGCCGTTGAGCGACTGGATAACCATTTCGCACATTCTCTTGCTTGCGCCCATGATATTGGTCGGATTTACCGCCTTATCGGTGGAGATGAGAATGAACTTTTCGACGCCGTTTTCTATTGCGGCGACAGCCGTGTTATAAGTTCCGAAAACGTTATTCTTTACCGCTTCCTGAGGCGAGGATTCCATTAAAGGAACGTGTTTGTGCGCCGCCGCGTGGATTACGATTTCGGGTTTATACGTCGCCATGATGTTTTTCATTCTCTCGGCGTCTCTTACCGACGCGATAATCGTTACGAGGTCGAGCGATTTATGATACTGATACAGCAGTTCCTGCTGGATATCGTAGGCATTGTTTTCGTATATATCGACGATTATGAGTTTTTTCGGCTTTGCGTACGCTATCTGTCTGCAAAGCTCCGAGCCTATCGAGCCGCCGCCGCCCGTTACGAGCACGGTTTTTCCGCAGAAGTAGTTATTAATCTCCTCGTGGTCGATATTTATGGGCTCTCTGCCCAGAACTTCTTCCATCGTGAAGTCTCTGATTTTATCAACGACGTTGCTCTTATCCTGCGCAAAGTCGGTTACTCTCGGGAGCATCTTTACTTCCGCGTTCACGCCCTCGCACTTTTCGAGGAGCTTACTTCTGTGAACGTTGTTTGCCGACGGAATTGCGATAATTATAAGTTCAATATCGTATTTTCCGCAAAGATATTTGATGTCGTCGTCGGTGCCTTCGATACGCAGGCCCGCAATACTTCTTCCTATGAGCGCCTCGTTTTTGTCAACGGCAACGACGGGCAAAATACCTCTTTCGGGGTGATGCTTTATTTCGTTTAACAGCATTACGCATGCGTCTCCGCATCCCACGATGAGCGTTCTCTTTCCGTTGCGCGGCTCCGCCTTGCGTCCGTTTGTGCTCATAAACCATGCGTAAATAAGTCTTGAAAACAGCAGCATGATTATTGAGAGGATTGCCAGAATTACTGTATATTTGAATCTGAAAAACTTCTGCGGGAACGCGGCGTCAAGAATTGCCATAACAGCTATATACGCAATTCCGAAAACGGAGAAAATCTGGAAGAATTTCATAAAATCCGCCGCCTGCGCGTATCTGTGGATTATTTTGAATAGTCCGCCGAAGGTTGCCACGATAATATACAGCACAATCATAACGAGCGCCGAGCTGAATATGCCCGTCTTCGTAAGTCCCATGCCTTCAGCCGACGAAATAGGCATTTCGAACAGGCTGAACAGGAAAAACGTTGTCAGAAACGCTATAGCCATTGTAATCAAATCGAGAATCGCCATCAAAATTATTTTTGACATTCTGAGTTTGAATTTCGACATGTTTTTGTTCATTTCTTTACCTCTTTATTTTCGGCGGAAAGCTTGTTTATGAAGTTTTCCGCTTTTTCAAGTATCTTTTTGTCGTGCTTGAAATTGAGCGTCTTCATCGCGTCTTCATAGTTCAAAAGCCGGTATTCCGATATTTCCATTATGTCCATTTTTATATCCTTCGGGTCGAATTTTGCGAGGAAATATATCGCTTTTTTCTTTATGAAGTTATTGATTTTATAGTTGTCGTATTCGCGGAAGCCGTCGATTATCTCGGTATGTATGCCGGTTTCCTCGTATATTTCGCGGAGCGCCGTCTCTTTTTCGGTCTCCCCGAATTCGACGTGCCCTTTCGGAAATCCGATATGTCCCGAAATATTCGTGATAAGTATGTACTTGCGCTCACCCGGCACTTCGGTATAAAGCACCGCGCCGCAGCTCTTTTCATAATAGCACACGAAGTCCGCCGAGCCCTCGGGTATAAATCTGCTTACCATTTTTACGATATTCGGCTCGTAATAAATGCTGTTTTCCTTTGCGGCGATATAAATGTCGTCCTTTGCGCCGCTCTTATCGTGCGCAAGCGCTATTATCTGCGCATTGAATTTGTTTACCGGATATTTTTCGCCTATTAAAATTACTTCTTTTACGCCTACTTTGCCTATGACCGTATAGCCAAAATTCAGGTACCCCGCGAATTTTCCCTTTAAAAACGTTCTGTATGATTTTTTTACCGTGATAGTGCAAATTGTTCCGAGGACCTGTCTGGCATTGTTTTTCAGTGTGTAATCACCAAGCCCTGCCATGAGTTCATCTCCCAAATTATAAGAAAACACCGCTTTTATGCACTTTTGGGCATAATGCGAGTATTGTATTGTTATTATTATAACATAGTTTTCCGTAAATTTCAACATTTTTATTTTATTGAGATTTTTTTGCATAAAATTACTCCGTAATCTATTGAAAAAAACAAGATTTTGAAGTATAATAATATTTAAGCAAAAAGTCATAAATTTAAAAGCAAGGCGGTGCAGAAAATGTCAAAAAACGACAGAATCAAAGACGCGGTTTTCCTCGTTGACGACAACGTCAAGTACACTTCTTACCTCGGAAGACTGCAATTCTCCTCATGGGATATCGACACCCGCGGATTCGTTGACCCGCAGACGAGGACTTCCCCCGGTATCCTTCTTTCGACAGACGAGAGCAACGAATATTCCGTTTCGGCAAAGCGTGAAATCGTTCCCTGCCGCGCGGGAAAGGTTTATTACCAGTGCACGTTCACAATCCATTCCGGCGACGGTCTTTATATAGAATTTTTCGACGCTTCGCAGAAAAAACGCATTCCCGCGTTTGAACTCAGCGCAAGAGACGGCTACATTTTCGCCGGAGACCAGAAGCTTCCCGTTCTTTGCGAAAACAAGAAATACTATCTCAATATTGTTTTCGACCTTGACAGAAAAAAGGCGGAAGTCTTCTTTGACGAGATTTCTTGCGGAGTTTTCAAACTTCAGGGTAAGGGTCTTTCGGCCATCAAAGCGATTATTCCCTCATACAAAAAGTGCTGTGCGGTCATCAACCACACGCGCGTCTGGGTAAACTATCTGCTTCTGGACAAGTGCTACATCGACAAAGACGGACCGCTCGCCCCCTCATGGAAGTTTTCGTCAAAGGGCAAGGCGGTTGCCGACAGAAGAAAGTATTATGAAGGACAGGACTTCTTTACCAACGCAATAGTTACGGTTGACGAAAAAAGCGCCGTTCTTTCGAGGCGTTTTGAAAAGACTTCCGGTAAAGTATGCTTTGAAATAAAATATCTTCCTAAAAAGGACGGTATTTCGGCTGTATTCTCGCTTACAAGCGGTCTTTCGACCCTTATAAGCGTCGAGGACAACGGAAATGCGCTTATAGCGAAGGAAACCGACGTCGTTCTGCGCACCCACCACGTAAACGTATGGCAGACGCTGAGAATTGAGGCCGACACCGACGCAGGACGCGCTTTAATAAAGCTTAACGGCAAAAAATGCAGCGTTCTCGACTTTAAGGAAGGCAAAAAGGCCGACGGAATCAAAATCGAATTTGCCTGCCCCGGCGGCGGAGTGCTCAAATTTACGGACGTTCTGGTATTTGTTATTCAGCCGGAGCCGGAAGACTACGTTCCCGAGC
>JAGDBE010000040.1 GCA_017959195.1 Clostridia bacterium
TAGCGTATAGGCGCATTTTCCAAGCCTGAAAGACGCGCGTTTTCCTTTGCCCACGAAACTATGCCCTTCGACGCATCCACGTGGCATACCGAAGCTCCCGCTTTCGCACAGGCGAGCGTTGCGCCGCCGGTGTATGCAAAAAGATTGAGGACAGATATTTTGCGGTTTGCCGATTTGATTTTTTCACTTATGAAGTCCCAGTTTACCGCCTGCTCCGGGAAAACTCCCGTGTGCTTGAAGCCGGTAGGACGGACGAGAAAGGATAAATCCTTTCTCTTTATGACCCAGCCCTTTTCCATATCGTCTTTCGATAAGGTTTTGAGGTCCCACGAGCCGCCGCCCTTCGACGAGCGAAGGTAAACGGCGTCGGGACAGTCCCATAGCGCGTGTGGATTCGGGTTTTTCCAGATAACCTGGGGGTCGGGACGTATTAAAATCACGTTTTTCCAACGCTCGAGCCTGTTTCCGTCTGACGCGTCCAAAAGCTCGTAGTCCTTGAAATCGGAGGTGTACCACATAAATTATTGTGTCCTTTCGGAATAAAACGTATTACCTTTTTTGTCAGTTTTCATCTGAAACGGCGGTTTCTCCGGCGTTTTCGGAAACATCCGCGGTTTCATCGGCGTTTTCCGCGCTTGTTTCCGCGTCTTCCGCATCTTCATCGTCGTTTTTCTCAACGACCGTGAAGTTGGTGATGGAAACGTCGTCTCCCGTGCGCATGACGCGTACGCCCGACGCCGTTCTGCCTATAACGGAAATGCCGGAAACGTGGGTTCTGATTATGGTTCCGGTGTTCGTAATGAGCATTACGTCGTTTTCGTCGTCAACAAGCGCAATACCGTTGAGAAGACCGGTCTTTTCGGTCAGATTGTGGCACTTCATGCCCTTGCCGCCCCTGTTGTGGACGGTGTATTCCGAAAGCTCGGTGCGCTTGCCGAGACCGTTTTCGGTAATTGTGAGTACGCGCCGCGCGTCGTTTGCCTTGCCTGCGGCAACGGCACCGACGACGTAGTCGCCGGATGAGAGGTTTATGGCTCTCACGCCGCGCGCCGACCTGCCGAGAGGACGTGCGTCGTTTTCATCGAAGTAAACGGCAAGACCTTTGTGGGTTGCGATGAGAAGATTGCTCTCGCCCGCGGTCTTGAGCACGAATAAAAGCTCGTCGCCGTCAACAATGTTTATGGCGATAAGTCCGTTTTTGCGGATGTTTTTGTATAGTTCAAGCGACGTTCTCTTGATAATGCCTTTTTTTGTAATCATCGTAAGGAAGATGTTCTTCTCGTTTATGCTTTCGAGAGGGATGTAAGCGGTAATCGTCTCGTCGGGCGCAAGGTCGATGATGTTTACAAGGTTCGTGCCTTTCGCCGTTCTCGAAAATTCGGGAATTTCGTATGCTTTCTTTACGAAAACCTTGCCGTGGTTTGAGAACATCATAATGTAGTTGTGCGAATTTGCGATAAACAGATTCTCCACAAAGTCCTCTTCCTTGGTGGACATTGCTGAAATACCCTTTCCGCCGCGCTTCTGCGCCGTGTAGGTGTCAACGGGCATACGCTTGATGTAGCCGAGATGGCTTATCGTAATGACGTAGTCCTTCCTTTCGATGAGGTCTTCGAGAACGATTTCGTTTTCAACCGCTTCAATTTTCGTTCTTCTCTCGTCGCCGTATTTGCGCTTTATTTCGAGAAGCTCGTCGCGGACTATGTCGAGAATGCTCGTCTCGCTTGCAAGCGTTTCGGTAAGCTCCGCAATCTTCTTGTGAAGCGAATCGAGCTCGTCGAGCAGCTTGTCAATTTCAAGTCCCGATAACTTTCCGAGCGGCATCTGAACGATTTCGGTCGCCTGAATTTCGGTAAGGTCGAATCTTTCGATAAGCTTCTGCTTAACCTCGGGAATTCCGCCGGGGGTGTATCTGATTATTTTGATAAATTCGTCGATGTTGTCTATCGCGATTTTAAGACCTTCCACAACGTGCGCTCTCGCTTTTGCCCTGTCGAGATCAAACTGGGTGCGCCGTCTGACGATAGTCGTCTGATGCTCAATGTAATGGTGGAGAATCTGCTTTAAATTCAGCGTTTTCGGCTCGCCGTTGACAAGGGCGAGCATATTTATAGCAAACGTGTCCTGAAGCTGCGTGTATTTGTAAAGAAGATTGAGCACGACGTTGGGATTTGCCTCGCGCTTGATTTCAATAACGATTCTCATGCCGTTTTTGCCCGATTCGTCGCGTATGTCGGAAATGCCCTCAATACGCTTGTCCTTAACGAGCTCGGCAATGTTCATAACGAGGTTTGCCTTGTTAACCTGATAGGGAAGTTCGGATACAATTATGGAGGTTCTGCCGCCGTGCTCCTCAAAATCGGCTTTCGCCCTCACGTAAACCTTGCCTCTGCCGGTCATGTAGGCTTCGTAAATTCCCGCCGTGCCGTGAATCGTCGCATAGGTGGGGAAGTCGGGGCCTTTTATGAAATTCATAAGCTCCGTAACGTCGGCGTCGGGATGGTACATGAGATGAATCGCGCCGTCAATGACCTCGCTCATGTTGTGAGGAGGAATGTTCGTCGCCATGCCGACGGCAATTCCGACGGAACCGTTGACTAAAATGTTCGGGAATCTCGACGGAAGAACAGAGGGCTCTGTGAGCTTGTTGTCAAAGTTCGGAATGAAATCAACGACGTTTTTGTCGATATCCGAGAGCATTTCGTCGGCAAGACGCGCCATTCTCGCTTCGGTGTAACGGTAAGCGGCCGCGCCGTCTCCGTCAATGTTGCCGAAGTTTCCGTGTCCTTCAACAAGCGGATACCTCAAAGAAAAAGGCTGCGCAAGACGCACAAGAGCGTCGTAAACCGACGCGTCGCCGTGCGGATGGTAGTGGCCGAGCACGTTTCCGACGGTTGTCGCTGATTTGCGGAACGGCTTGTTGTAGGTAAGTCCGTCTTCCTTCATCGCGTAAAGAATACGCCTGTGAACGGGCTTGAGACCGTCTCTCACGTCGGGCAGGGCTCTGTCGACTATTACGGACATGGCGTAGTCAATAAATGACTTTTTGACCTCCGAGCCGATTTCGACCTGCGTTATTCTTTTTCTGTTGTTAAGTTCGTCCATTCCAAATTTTCCTCCGAAATTATCAGAAATAAATGATTTTACGGTTCTATTTCGTTAAGATACTGCTCTTCGAGCTTTCTTCTGTTTTCCTGTATCTGCCTTGCGCTCTTTTTTGCAAGGATTTTCATTTCTTCAATAAGACGTCTTGCCTGGTCAA
>JAGDBE010000041.1 GCA_017959195.1 Clostridia bacterium
GCCGCCGTCGGAGCAGACGGGAATGTATATTCCGGTTTTTTCGTAATATTCGTTTCTCGCCTCAACGACGTCGATAAGCGCGGTCGCCTGACCTCTGCCTATGCCTTTCTGCTCGCGCGTAATGCAGATCGAGCCGCCGCCGATGCCGACCTTGACAAAGTCCGCGCCCGCTTCCGCAAGGAAGAGGAAGCCTTCTCTGTCAACGACGTTTCCGGCGCCCACTTTAACCGAGTCGCCGTAGTTTGCCCTTATGTATTCGAGTGTTTTTTTCTGCCAGCAGGAGTAGCCTTCCGACGAGTCTATGCATAAAACGTCCGCACCCGCTTCAATAAGCGCGGGAACTCTTTTTTCGTAGTCGAGCGTGTTGATACCCGCGCCCACAACGTACCTTTTCTGCGAGTCGAGAAGTTCTCCGGGGTTGTCCTTGTGCTCGGAATAGTCTTTCCTGAATACGAGGTATTTGAGATTTCCGTTTTCGTCAATGATGGGAAGGGAATTGAGCTTGTTTTCCCAGATGATGTCGTTCGCCTCTTTGAGCGACGTGCCGAGGGGAGCGGTGATCAACTTTTCAAACGGCGTCATGAATTCCTTAACAGGCGTGTCGGGGGACATTCTGCTGACACGGTAGTCGCGGCTCGTGATAATTCCGAGCAGCTTTCCGTCGTGTTTTCCGTTGTCCGTTACCGCAAGCGTGTTGTGCCCGTTTGCCGACACGATTTCCACAACGTCGGCAAGCGTGTTGTCGGGAGTAACGTTTGAGTCGCTCACAACAAAGCCCGCCTTGTACGCCTTTACCTTTGCAACCATGGCAGCTTCGTCTTCAACCGACTGCGAGCAGTAGATAAATGAAATACCGCCTTCTCTTGCAAGGGCAATCGCCATGGTGTCGTTTGAAACCGACTGCATGATTGCGGATACGAGGGGAATACTCAGTTTTATAGCGGACTCCTCGCCCTTTTTGAATTTAACGAGCGGCGTTTCGAGAGAAACGTTTGCCGGGACGCAGTTTTCCGACGTGTATCCCGGGACGAGAAGATATTCGCTGAAAGTATGAGAGGGTTCTTTGAAATAATGTGCCATAGTTTTTCTCTCCGTTTCTTTTTCTGACAGTACTTTTTATTTATTTTACCGCTTTAATTGCTTTAAGTCAAGATTTAATTAATATATTGACGTTTTTTTGCAGGGAATTTTCTGCCTTGCGTAAAAGCGGCGGGCTTTTTTGTAAATATTCTGTAAACGGCGTTGACTTTGCGCGCTTTTGTGCTATAATTATTCTTGCTTTTGAGAATGATTCTCATTATTATTATCAAATCGCAAAAAGAGATAGGGAAGAAATGAAAAAGAGGGTAATTACCGTAATTTTCGCGGTTCTGGCGGCATTTTTGTTTTCGGGATGCGAAAAGGGCGGAGAAATAAAAGAGAATAAAAGCGGAATAGAGATTGTCTGTACGTTTTACCCGCAGTATAGCTGGGTAAAAAATCTGACGAAAGATACAGATGCCGACGTAATCCTGCTGCAAAAGGGCGGCACCGATTTTCACAGCTATCAGCCGACGTTTGAGGATACCTTGAAGATGCAGACCTGCGATTTACTCGTGTGTATCGGCGGAGAGTCGGACTTATGGTCAAAGGAAGCGGCCCAAAACGGCGGAAAAGCAAAGGTTGTGTCGGTTATGGAACAAGTTGCGGAAAACCTGATCGACGAGAGCGTGCAGAACGGAAAAGAACCGGAAAATGACGAAAAAGAAAAAGACGAGCACGTCTATCTGTCGCTTAAAAACGCAAAAACCGCATGTGAATCGATTGCGGAAGTACTTTGCGAAACCGACGAAAAAAACGCACGGAAATATAGGGAAAATCTGAAAGAATACCTTGAAAAACTCGAAGAAATCGATAAGGAATTTGAAGAACTTGCGCAAAACTCCGTGCGTAAAACCTTCATAATGCCCGACAGATACCCGTTTGCGTATCTTGCAAGGGACTACGGACTCGAGTGCTTCGCGGCGTTCGAGGGCTGCTCGTCGGAAACCGACGCAAGCTTCGAAACGGTGGTGTTCTTATCCGAAAAAATAAAGGAACTTGACGTAAAATACGTCGCCGTAACCGAAAACAGCGATAAAAAGACCGCAAGAAGCGTTATAGAAACTTCGGGAAAAGACGGAATTGAAATTGTTGAACTCAACTCCATGCAGACCCTTTCCGAAAACGACGTAAAGAGCGCCGAATATACCGATATAATGCTCGAAAACCTCAAAACGCTCAAACTGCTTTTGAATTGATTTACGGAGGATAAAAATGCCATTAATAAAATGCGAAAATCTCTGCCTCGGATACGACGGAAGAACCGTCGCAAAGGACCTCTCCTTTGAAATCGAAAGGGGAGACTACGTCTGTATCTTGGGCGATAACGGAACGGGTAAAAGCACACTTGTGAAAGTGCTTACGGGACTTGCAAAACCGCTTTCCGGCACAATTATCACCGATTTTCCGCGAACATGCGCGGGCTATCTGCCTCAACAGACGGATTTTCAGAAGGATTTTCCCGCAACAGTCGGGGAAATCGTGCTTTCCGGCTGCCTCGGAAGAAAAAGGTTCTTCAGTTTTTATAATTCGGAAGATAAGAAAACCGCAAGGGAAAATATGGAAAAGCTCGGCATTTCGGAACTTTCCGGCAGGTCGTATAAGGACCTCTCGGGCGGTCAGAAGCAAAGGGTGCTCATAGCAAGGGCGCTGTGCGCGGCAAAAGAGATAATAATCCTCGACGAGCCCGCGTCGGGACTCGACGGTACGTCGTCGGAAGAGATGTACGAAATAATAAACTCCCTCAATAAAGACGAAAAAATGACCGTCATCATGGTAAGCCACGACCGGGAAAAGTCGGAAAAATACGCAGATAAAGTGCTCCACCTCGGGAAAACGCAGTTTTTCGGAACGTGGGAGGAATACGAAATCTTCATGAAAGAAGAAAAACAGAGGTCTTGATATTTTTATGGAAAGCTTGATGAATTATTTTTCATATCCGTTCGTAAGATACGCATTCGCGGTGGGAATTCTCGTCGCATTCTGCGCGTCGCTGCTCGGAGTCGTGCTCGTGCTCAAAAGATTTTCATTCCTGGGCGACGGACTTTCGCACTTCGCGTTCGGAATAATCGCACTCGCTGCGGTGTTTAATCTTTCGAATAATTTGCTTCTGGTACTTCCGTGTACCGTGGTCTGCGCAGTGATACTTCTCGTATCGGGACAGAAAGCGAAGATAAAGGGGGACGCGGCGATTGCCGTCGTGTCAATGTCTGCGCTCGCGCTCGGCTACCTCATTCTCAATATCTTCAAGACGTCGTCAAACGTGTCGGGAGACGTGTGCAGCACGCTTTTCGGCTCGCACGCGATTTTAACCCTCAAAATGAGCGACGTCGTAATATGCGCGTCCCTCTGCACGATTGCTGTCGCGGTGTTCGTGGTATTTTACAACAGGATTTTTACGGTTACGTTTGACGAAAACTTCGCCGGAGCCACGGGAGTGAACGTAAAGGCGAGCAACCTCATAATCGCGGTCATAACCGCCGTAATAATTGTGCTCGCGATGAATCTCGCCGGCTCGCTTCTCGTGTCGGCGCTGATAGTTTTTCCCGCGCTTTCGGCAATGAGAGTGTGTAAGAGCTTCAAGGGAGTCACCGTCGTCTCCGCCGCAATATCGGTTGTCGGAACGGCGTTGGGACTCGTGCTTTCAATGCTGTTTTCAACACCCGTGGGCGCTACCGTCGCGGCGATGTATATAGTGATTTTCGTAATCTTTATGATTTTGGGCGCGCTCGTGAAATCGTAACCTTAAAACGCGGCATAAAACGCAAAAAATGAATAAATATGTGCAAATGCGAATATATTGTACCATGAAAACTTATGGGAGAGGTACAGTATGTTCGTATTTTCATTAAAGGCGTCAAAATTAAAGATATTTTTCACGATAACGCTCTGCGCGCTTGCGGCGGCGTCCGCTTTTCTGTTCGTTCCCGATTTTGAAAAAACCGTAAAGGTAAACGGAATGCGCTACGATAAAAAAATCAGCTTCGACGGAATAAAAGACGAAGAAGACGTAAAAAAATTCGCGGAAAACCTCGGCTTTTCGGTTGAAACGC
>JAGDBE010000042.1 GCA_017959195.1 Clostridia bacterium
CATCGGGGGTTTGTTTTTTCTGTTACTTTCTCTCAGGTGAGAGAAAGTAACCAAAAAGAGCTAATACCTTTAAAAGATTGTCTTTCCCGCGCTTTCTGCAAGAAAGCGCGCTCTCTTTTTGTACTTTTCTTGTGCAAGAAAAGTACTTAAATCAAAAACACAAAAAAATCACGGCAAAAGCCGTGATTTTTTCATTATGAAATTATCAGATCCGCATAATCATGGAAGCAAAGTAGTTATGCACGAAAGGCATACCGGGGCCTGCGAACCAGAGTCTGGGCTGTTCGAGTTCCTCGAGTTTTTCTACTTTACCGTCGAGGTAATCTCTTATTCTCTGTGCGGCTCTCTTTGAGAGTCCTTCATGAGCGAAGAGTCTTTCGTCTATAACTTCGAATCCGAAGGGTTTATTATTTGCGTACCAGATTTCAGCGACCTTATCGTGATGTTTCTTATAGCTTTCGCTGAGGCGGTCGAATTCCTTTGCGAGTTTTGCGAGCGCTTTTCTATCGTTTGCCTTATATGCGTCGACAAGCCGGTTTCCCGAGTTACACTTCTCGTAAATAATCTGCGTATAGAGGCGCGCCTCTTCGAATAGATACTCGAATTCGCCCTGCGGCGGAAGTTTATTGAGTTTAGTGAGGTATTTCTTATAATGCGATTTTAAGTCTAAGAGCGCGTGGTGTTTATCGAAAAGTCCTTCCATGATAAGCTGGTAATAAACCTGTTTGCTTATCGTCGCGTTTCTCTCTCTGCATCTGCTGTCGTTGAAGGTATCGATACTGAGAAGCAGGAACGCGTCCATATCAAGTCCGGTGCAGATTTTGAACATTTCCTTGAGGTGCTTATCGCTTCTGTCGTCGCTGTAATTATATTCCGCGTACAACTGAAGTCCGAGAAGTCCTTCGAATATGCTGCATTCCGCGCCGTCGTCGCCCCACATTGTTGCGAACACGTCTTTTACGCCGTGTTTTACGCATGCGTTGAGTCCGACTTCGGTTGTGGCGAACGTCTTTTCATAGTTTACCTGGAAGCCGGTCCAGGTCCAGATACCGCCTGCAAAGACTATGGGTTTACCCATCTTCTTATGTATTTCTATCATGCCGTCGCATACGTCTTCGGAGAGGTTATAGTAATCCCAGTAAACCATCGACATTTTATCGGGAATTAAAGACGAGATATTCTTCGGAAGTTTTGCGTTGAGGTCGTAATAGCCGCCGCTCTGGGAGCCGAGTCTCATAAACATATCGCTCCACATCATGGGTTCGAAGCCGTACTTTTTGGCGAGGTCCGCAACTCTGCCCAAGTGTCTTGAAAGGAGTTCGAATCTATCCTGAAGTCCGTGTTTTGTGAGATAATTACCGAGTCCGACGCCGTGCGCTTCGTCCATTCCGACGTGTATCTTATTGGTTTTGAAGCATTCTCTGCACGTTTTGAACATCTCTTCGATGAATTCGTACGTCTTTTCCTCATCTATCAGAAGCACTTCGTTATTATCCTTGATACGCCATGCGTACGGCCAGCGAAGCGTTCTTCCGAGGTGTCCGAGCGTCTGTATGCAGGGAATTACCTCGACGCCGAGTTTTTCGGCGTAGGAAACGATTTCCTTGAGTTCTTCCTTCTCATATGCGCCTCTGAAATATCCGAAATACGGGTATTTTTCCATTTTATAGGTATCCTCGGTATAGAGCATGAGCATATTGAGTCCCATTTTTGCCATATATCTGAGCAGTCTCTTTACGGAATCAACCTTAAGTACTGCGTTTCTTGACATATCAGCCATTATTCCGCAGGTATCGAACTTTCTCTTTTCAACGATTTTAAAGTCCTTTTTACCGCTTTTGATCTGGTAGGTCATTATGGAGAGAGCTCTGAAAAATTCGGGCAGAATTTTATACTTTATCGTATATTTGCCGTCTTTTCCGACAACTTCTATGCTTCCCCTCTTCATTTTACGCACTTCGATATCCGCTTTTACGCTTTTATCGGCAAGTATATCGAATCCTTTTTTTACTTCCTTGATATCGCCGTAAATCTTCAATTTTCGCACCTCTTTTATTAATTTTTTCTTGCCTAATTCTAACATTTTTATTCTTTTTTGTCAACAAAATAAAGAATAAATATCCTTTTTTTGCAAAAAATAATGAAAAAAAGGAGCGGATTTCAATGAACGTTTATCAGCGCGTTTCTTCGCGGTCAATTATTACATTCAAGAACAGAATTAAGATATCAAACGCCGCCTGCTGCGGCGGAAAATACGAAAAAGACGGTCCTCTCGGCGATACGCTTGACGTATATCTCGGAGAAGGCGGTCTCGGGCAGAAAACCTTTGAAAAAGGTGAGGAAGAGGCGGTACGCGTTACCGTAAACATGCTTTTATCGAAAGCGGGTATAAAAGAGCAGGACATTGACGTCATGTTCGGCGGCGACCTTATGAATCAATGCACTTCCACCGGCTACGGGCTTTGCGGGTTCGACATTCCCTACATCGGTCTTTACGGCGCGTGTTCGACATTCGTTTCGGGGCTTCTCTGTGCTTCAACAATGATAGATTCGGGGCATGCGGAAAGTGCGATAGTCGTCGCGTCGTCGGATTTCTGTTCGGCGGAGCGGCAGTTCCGTTATCCCCTTGAATACGGCTCGGTTGCGGGCACGACTTCGCAAACCACGGTGACGGGTGTGGGTGCGGTTCTTCTTACAAAAGCTTCGAAAAGCGAG
>JAGDBE010000043.1 GCA_017959195.1 Clostridia bacterium
GCAAGGCTGATTTCAATGCCAAACGTCATAGTTACGTCGCATCAGGCGTTTCTGACTGAGGAGGCGCTGAATAATATTGCCGAAACGACGGTCAATAATATAGTTTCGTGCTTTGAAAACGGCGGAATATGTGAAAACGAACTGTGTTACAGGTGCGGAAGCGTCGAGGAATGCAAAAAGGACAGAAAAGAAAGATGTTTTTGATAAAAAATACGGCTTTAACTATAAATCAGAGGTGAAAAGATGTTAGAACTGAAAAACGTCTGCTTCGGAGTCGAATCGGACGGAAAAGATAAGGAAATCATAAGGAACGTAAGCTTTGAAATCCCCGACAATAAACTCGTTGTAATAACGGGCCCCAACGGAGGCGGAAAATCCACCGTCGCAAAGCTTATAGCGGGTATCGAAAAGCCGACGGAAGGAAAAATTTACTTCAACGGCGAGGACATAACCGAAAAAAGCATTACCGAAAGGGCGAAAATGGGCATCGCCTACGCCTTTCAGAATCCCGTGAAGTTTAAGGGCATCCACGTGCTCGATTTGCTTAAAATCGCGTCGGGAAAAAATATAAATATTGCCGAGGCATGCGAATATCTGTCGGCGGTAGGACTTTGCGCAAGGGACTATATCGGAAGGGAAGTAAATTCGAGCCTTTCGGGCGGCGAACTCAAAAGAATAGAAATCGCAACGGTGCTCGCGCGCTCGCTGTCTCTCTCGGTCTTCGACGAACCCGAGGCGGGAATCGACCTCTGGAGCTTCCAGAATTTGATAGAAGTGTTTGGTACCATGCGAAAGAGAATAGAAAACAGCTCGATACTCATAATTTCGCACCAGGAGAGAATACTTGAAATTTCCGATGAAATCATAGTCTTAAAAGACGGTTCCATAGAAAAACAGGGCAAAAAAGAGGATATTCTGCCGACGCTTATCGGAACGCCCGAGGCGCTCGGCGTTTGCAGAAACAACGTGCCCGTGAAAGGAGAGCCCGCCGTATGCTGAAGCTTGACGAAATACAAAAAAGGCTGCTTAGAGAAGTGGCGGACCTTCATTCCGTGCCGGAAGGCGCGTATAATATACGCTCAAACAGTAAGTCCGTGGGAAGACAGTCGAGCGCAAACATAGAGATAACTTCAAAAACCGACGTCAGCGGACTTGAAATACGCATAAAGCCGGGCACCAAGAACGAAAGCGTGCATATTCCCGTCGTGATGACCGAAAGCGGATTAAAAGAGCTCGTTTATAACGATTTTTATATCGGGGAAGACTGCGACGTCGTGATAGTCGCCGGCTGCGGCATAGATAACTGCGGGCCGAAGGATTCCGAACACGACGGTATTCACCGCTTTTACGTGGGAAAGAACGCAAAGGTGAAATATGTCGAAAAGCATTACGGCTCGGGCGACGGAAGCGGAAAAAGAATACTCAATCCCGGCACGGAAGTGTATCAGGAAGAGGGAAGCAGCGTCGAAATGGAAATGGTGCAGATAAAGGGCGTCGACGACACCGACCGCACCACAAAAGCCGAACTTTCCGCGGGTGCAAAGCTTGTTGTAAGAGAGCGCCTCATGACGCACGGAAACCAGAACGCCGTAAGTAAGTACGAGGTATATTTGAACGGAGAGGGCTCAAGCGCGGACGTCGTTTCGCGTTCGGTGGCAAGGGAAAACTCGTATCAGAAATTCGATGCCAAAATCATAGGCAACGCGCCGTGCAGCGGACATACCGAATGCGACTCCATAATTATGGATAACGGTCGGATTCTCGCGGTTCCCGGACTTGAGGCAAACGACCTTGACGCGTCGCTCGTGCACGAGGCGGCAATCGGCAAGATTGCCGGCGAGCAGATAATAAAACTCATGACGCTCGGACTTACCGAAGCCGAGGCGGAA
>JAGDBE010000044.1 GCA_017959195.1 Clostridia bacterium
GCGTAAACGACGGCGTCATGCACTTACTCGAAAGGCTGAAAAGCGCGGGAATACGTCAGTACATTCTTTCCGCGACGCAGTCGGAGATGCTTGATTCTCAACTCGGCTTTCTCGGAATAAAGGAATATTTTGAAAACTGCTACGGGCTTGACAACATTTACGCCGAGAGCAAGACGGCGCTCGGAAAAAAGATGATTTCCGACTTAAACCCTCAAAAAGCGCTTTTAATCGGCGACACGTCTCACGATTACGAAACGGCGCTTGAAATGGGTATAGACTGCGTTTTATGCGCTTGCGGACACATGAAAAAGGAAGACCTCGTTAAATGCTCCTGCTTTGTCTTTGACAGCATTAAAGACGTTGAAAAATATATTTTTGATACTATATAGTTGAAAATTTGCAGGATATATTCTGCAAATTAAGGACGGTTACAGACGAACAGACCTCTGTTTTTGTTCTTTCAGAAGATCAAATTGAAAAAACGGAGATCTTTTTATTTGGAACTTTTTTGCGCTGATTTCGTCTTAAATTTCGTCTTAATCTTAATAGTATACGAGGAGAAGCTACTATGAAACGAATAATTTACTTAATTACCGTATTGGTGTTTTTGTTTTGTTCGGCAGGATGTTCTCAACAAGACAATGCCCCTGAAAAAACACCTGACGCCCCGTCTTCTGCTCCCTCTGTTACATCATCTGAAGCTGATGACGGCAATTCAAAAACTGACGAAAGTAATGCAACAATAGTTGGTTCGCTTCCGGAAGATATTCGAGAGGACAGATGCGAACTGTATCTCCAAGTGTTGGAAGATTTATGGAACGTGGATTCCGGATTAAACAATGGAATTAAACAATTAGGGATTGATTTATCAAATCTCTCGCATCTGAACAATGCCGAAAAAGAGAAGGTAATGAAAGATTTTTCGGATAAGCACGGCCTGCCGTATCTCAGAGGAACGTGGGAGGAACTATGCGAGCAGGGATATATTGACAAAGAAAACCTTGTATGGGAAGACGGACTATTTTTCAGTATAGAGACAATAGAGGATGCGGCATGGAATCTTTATGACATAAAACCGGGTGAACAGCCGCCCGAACTTACCGCATTTAATGCTCACAAATGGAGAAGCGGTTTAGGTGCGTATTTCTTTGGTCAGTGTTCTGCGCAGAAAAACGCGGATGGCAGATGGGCATATACCGTTGGGCAGGAGGCTATTTCATAGGGCATAATCAGCATACCAATGCAAAAGCATAAAAAATCGGGAGCAAGGTTATAAAACACCTTGCTCCTTTTCCAGTCCCGAAAGTCATGAATAAGCGGTCAGAACGGTTTTCCCGAAAGACTATACACGATTTTCACAGTATATAAAAAACTCTATATCGACCAAAAACCGAACCATATAATTTTTATAGTTAAACAGTTGAAAAATTACCGAAATTATGTTATAATGAATTAATCATTTCGTATGTTAAAAATACGTTTTGATAAAAACTGAATATTCACACAGAGTGTCGCCCGGACGCGCTCAAGCTCCGGGAGGTGAAAAGGGAATCAGGTGGGAATCCTGAACGATACCAGTCGCTGTATGCGTTTTGTGCGTGTTCGTTGACGAAAGTCAGTCATTGGGAAACTGAGAAGGCAGAGCACGCGCGCTAAAACGCGAGTCAAAAGACCTGCTCTGATGCCGTTTCGTACATGATTTTATTCACAGGAGCGGTAGTTTCATTTGGGTGCTGTTTATTTTTTCGACAGGGCTTTGTTCTTTATACCCATTTTGAAATGTGATGATGCGGAAACACTCTGCCGCGGCTTTTGCCGCGGCTTTTTGTTTATAAAAATATCGGGAAAGGACTCAAAAAAATGAAAAAAACAAGGCTATTCTCACTCATTCTCGCACTTCTCATGATTTTCTCCGCTTTTTACGTAACTCCTGTTACGGCGGAAGAACCGCAGGACATAAGCGTATATTTTAACGTTTCCGTCGGCGGACAAATCGCTTACGGCAAGGACGGTTCCATGCTCGCTTTTGCCGAAGCAGATCTTTCCGGCAAAGAAACCTACACGCTTGACGACGCGTTTTACGCGCTCCATGAGAAATTTTACGAGGGCGGCGCCGACGCGGGATACGCGAGTGCGGACAGTTACTGGGGCTTAAGCGTCATAAAATTCTGGGGAGACGAGAGCGGAAACTTCGGCTACCAGGTTAACGCCGGAAACGACTACGTCGAGGGACCCACGCACGTTATTAAAGAAAACGACGTTATTGACGTTACGGTTTATGTGAACAACTATCCCGATACCGAAAATTATACGAGATTTTCATCATATTCGTATGAGGATTATCAGGGCGTAAAAACAGGAATTTATCTTGAAGAAGCCGGCTACGATGAAAACTGGCAAATGGTATTTTCGCCTTGCGAAGGCGCAGCAATCATTATAGACGGACAGAAAACCGACATAAAAACCGACGAAAACGGATTTGCGGAGCTTATATTTGACAAAGCCGGAAATTACGTTATTTCGGCTGCGAAGGAAAAGACCGTAAAAGAAAAGCAGGTTCCCGCAATCACGCCTCCGGTCTGCACGTTTAAGGTTAATCCCCTTCCCGGCTCTTTTATACGCGTTCCGAAAGGCGCTTCCCTTTTTGTGGGCGTAAAGACGGGCGTTCATTTCGTTAAATTTGAGGAAGCGCTCCCCGCGTGCGTTATCTCGGACGACGAAAATTCAACCTATTACTTTAATTTTGACCAAGATCAGGTTTACAATTACAGAATTTCAGAAGACGGCGGCGTAACCTACGCAGGAACCTTCAAAAACGAGGACAAAACGGAGTTTATCGTTGATGAAGCGAAGCTGAATCCCGAAGGAATTTCAAATACCACCGTTGACAGAGACCCGTCTTCAAACGGCGGATGCAACGTTGCCGACGTATATCTCAACGTTAATTCAAAAGGATATATTAATCTTTCGGAAGGAGAAACCTTCCAGATAGTCGCGCTCCGCAACCGCGAAGCTATAAACAACACGATGGACAACTACTTCATCGAGCCCGATTTCCATTATGAAATCATTGATGAAGAAGGAAACGCGTCGGATATTGCCGAAATCGACGAAAACGGCGTTATTACGGCGAAAAAGAGCGGTACGGCGTTCGTTCTCGTAACGTACGACGCGATGACTCTCAACTTCGGTGCAGACGACGAGTTTTACGGCGCAATTTATCCCGAAAACACCGGCGTTTTCGTGCTTTCGGTCGGCAAAGACGCGTGCGGATTTGCTTCCGGCATGACAATAAACGAGGGCAAAAACAATACACAATCCAAGCTTTCGGGAGACATGCCCGACAGTGAGCACGACTGCATCTATTTTACGAAAGAAGACAACTTCTACACGTTCACCCCCGCGGAAGAAGGAATTACCGTATCGGTTGCAAACCCGACGGTGAACGGAAAAACGTCATACAACGGATTTAAAGAAGTTATACCGGATGACGGCGGAAGAGTTTACGTTCCGCTTACTACCGGCAGAAATATAGTAAAGCTTGTAAAAGACGGCAAGGAAGACTATCAGGTCATCACCGCGAAAGAAGTTGAAATCACCGTAAATAACGGCGAAAAGGTTTACCGCGGCGACAAACTGAGCGTCGTTTTCGATAAGATTTACCACCCTGCAAACAAGCTTGCGGGCGTTTACAACATGAGCGCAACCGCGCTTTACACCGACGTTTCGGGATATGCAGGAAAGATTATAGGTTCTGAGACCGCGCAGTATGATTTTGCGTCAAACGAAGGCGCTCAGACTGTTGATTCGGTGCTTTCGGAAGAGGATTTTTGGGGCTCGGTTATCTTTGAAAAAGCGGCGGATTTAATCGTTCCGGCAGACTATAAAGACGAATTTTTCACCCTCTCGGGCGGCGTAATATTTACGAGCGGCTGGGGCGACCCCTACGGAAACCACCGCTTTATCACATATGAATCGGGCAAGGGCGCAAACTTAAATGCCGACGCAAAGCTCGGTTATTTCGGAAAGCTTCCCGACGTAGTCATACCCGTTTACGTATCCGATACCGAATTAAAGGAAATAATTCCCGACGCAGGCGGTGCAAAAACCGACTATTACGCAGGCGAATCGTTTGACAAAACGGGACTTACAGTAAAAGCGGTTTACGAAGACGGCGAAGAGCAGTTCGTATCAAATTACACCGTCTCCCCGTCCGTTATTACCGCAGACACGAAAGCCATTACCGTTACCTACCGCAATATTACCGCGGATATACCCGTAAACGTTACCGTTCCGTTGGTAAATAAAATCGAAGTAGTATCGATGCCTTCAAAGACCTCTTATTCAAGCGGCGACGTCTTCAACCCAAGCGGCATGGTTATTAAGGCGATATACGAAAACGGAGACGAAAAGGAAACAACAAACTTCTCGTTTGCTCCACAGAGAGAGCTTAAAACGTCGGACAGCGAGATAGTAATTACCTACACGGGCACCGACTCCCTCGACGGGGTGCTTCCCGTATCAGTTCCGATTACCGTAACGCAATCTTCATCCGGCTCGTCTTCCAACATTTCCGTTTATTTCTCACTGCTCGGAGATACCGCTCACGGCAAACCGCAGACCGCTTCCGACACCCACACAAAGAGCGGAGGCAACCTTGAGACGTGGATCCCGAGGACGAAAATCTCGGTTGAAAAAGGAAGCTGCGTCATAGACGTAATCGAAAAGGCGCTCGGACTAAACGGCATTCCCTACACATATTCAAACAAATACATAAGCGAAGTTAAAGGTCTAAAAGAACTTGACAACGGTCTGCGTTCCGGCTGGATGTACACCGTAAACGGCAGATACCCGTCTGTAAGCGTCGGCGAGCAAAAGGTTTATGCGGGCGACACTATCGTACTTCACTACACCGACGACTACACCCTTGAAAAGACGAGTTATTCCGGCGGTTCGTCATCAGGCGGTTCTTCTTCGGGCGGCTCATCTTCAAGCGGTTCGTCTTCAGGCGGTTCGTCTTCAGGCGGTTCGTCTTCATCGGGCTCCTCCGGCTCGTCGTCGGGAAGTTCTTCGTCTTCGGGAGGAACCACTCCCGTAGATTCGGGAAGTACGGATGTCAGCGATGGCGAAAGCAAGAAAGAATTTGACGAAAACACCTACGGCGACGTAAAGAAGGACGCGTGGTACTACGACGCGGTTAAATACTGCTATGAAAACGGCCTCATGCTCGGCACGGGCGCGGGATTTGAGCCCGAAACCGACATGACAAGGGCGATGTTCGTAACGGTTCTCTGGAGAATGGAAAAAGAGCCCGAAACAGACTACATAATCACGTTTGAAGACGTAAAGCCCGACGAGTGGTACACAAAGGCGATACGCTGGGCGGCAAGCGAGGGCATAATACTCGGCATTGACGAAAAGACATTCGACGTAAACGGCTCTATAACGCGCGAACAGACGGCTGCCATACTTTACCGCTATGCGTCAAAGAAGAATGCTCATCTCACCGCTTTATACGAAAACACCGACCTTTCGGCATACTCCGACGAAAGTGAAATATCGGACTACGCGGTTACCGCAATGAAGTGGGCGGTGGGATACAAAATCATAAACGGTTTATCGGACACCGTTCTTTCACCGAAAACCTATCTTACGCGTGCGCAGAGCGCTCAGATGCTCTCGCGTCTGCACAAGAACTTAGCTGAATGAAAAAGAAATTATCGTTATTCTTAATAATTCTTACAATTTCCGTGCTTGCGGCGGCAAAAGCCGCCGCGATAAGCGCGGACGTAATAAAAACCACGGCGGATTACCTCAAAACCGCCGTACCTTCGCCTGCCGTTTCTTCAATCGGCGGAGAATGGGCGGTCATCGGGCTTGTGAGAAGCGAAAGCGCGGACAGATTATACGTTGACGCGTATTTAAAAAACGCGCTCGACTATATTAAGTCGAAAGACGGAGTACTTCATTCGAGAAAATACACCGAGTATTCGAGAGTTGTACTTGCGCTTACGGCGTGCGGTAAAAATCCCGCGGACTTTTACGGATACGACCTCGTTTCTCCCCTATTTGACTTTGATAAGGTCTGTTTTCAGGGCATAAACGGCGCCGTATGGGCGCTTATTGCGCTTGACGGCGGTAACTACGGGAATTCCGAAATAACGGATAAATATATTTCCTATATTCTTAATCTTGAGAAAAAAGACGGCGGCTGGTCGCTTTCGGAAAGCGAAGCCGAGCCCGACGCCGACGTTACGGCGATGGTCCTTACCGCGTTTTCGCGACATCTTGACAAAAAAGCCGTAAATGAAGCGGTAAAGCGTGCGCTTGACGTTTTGTCAAACATACAGTGCGAAAGCGGAGGATACGAGTCTTACGGCGTTGAGTCGTCCGAAAGCGCGTCGCAGGTGCTTGCGGCTTTATCGGCGCTTAAAATCCCCTACACCGACGAAAGATTTACGAAAAACGGAAAGAATACAGTCGACGCAATTCTCTCTTACATGCAGAAAGACGGCAGTTTTGCGCACGAAAAAAAGTCCGACCTCATGGCGACCGAGCAGTGCTTTTACGCACTCGTTGCGGCAAAGCGCTCTGAAGACGGAAAAACATCTCTTTTCGACATGAGCGACGTCAAAAAAAGCGGCATTATTTCCGTACCTCCGGTAAAGTATCAAAGCAAAACTTTTGACGACATAACGAAAAACAAATACTGCACGTCTATCGAAGCCCTTGCGTGCAGAGGCATAATAAACGGCATGAGCGAAACTGTTTTCGACCCCGAAAGCTGCATGACGAGGGCGCAGTTTGCAACTATTGTCGTGCGCGCACTCGGTCTTGAATTCAAAAAGACGCGCGATTTTTCCGACGTAAGTGCTTCCTCGTGGTATTACTCCTACGTCTGCACCGCTTCCTCTTACGGAATAATAAACGGCGTATCGGATACCGAATTCGACCCCGAAAGTTTTATTTCCCGGGAGCAGGCGCTTGTAATGATTCAGAGGGCGGCAAAGTTATGCGGTCTTTTAAGCGGCGGTAGTTTTGACGTGCTTTCGGCATACAAGGACGCGCGCGCTATTTCCGACTGGGCTAAAGAAGGCGTTGCGTTTTGCATAAATTCGGGCATTTTTGCGCCCGAAGGCGGCGAAATAAAGCCTGATGAGAGCATCAAGCGCGCGGAAATCGCTGACGTAATCTTTAAACTGTTGAAAGGGGCAAAGTTAATATGAACTTCAAAAAATGCGTAAAATCGTTTATCTTCATTCTTTTGCTCGTTTTTTCGTGCTTTTTATTTGCTTGTCAAAAGAGTGCCGACGGCGGTCTAAAATGCTCTCTTTCGGTTACGTGTGAAACGGCGGTCGGCAAAATTACAGACGAACAGATAGTTCCCGAAAACGCCGTAATTTATTCAAATGAAAACGTAGTTTTCTCCGACGGAGAGAGCGTTTTCGACGTTCTTCTGCGTGAGATGAAAGAAAACGGAATCCACATGGAGTTTGTAAACACTCCTGTCTACAACAGCGCATACGTTGAGGGCATAAACAATTTATACGAATTTGACTGCGGAGAGCTTTCCGGCTGGATGTACAAGGTTAACGGCAGTTTCCCGAACTACGGGTGTTCACTTTACAAAATAAAAGACGGCGACGTAATAGAATGGGTTTACACCTGCGATCTCGGAAAAGACGTCGGCGGAGAAAATTCTGCGAGAAACGGTATGAAAAATGAAGACGAGTGAGTTCAAAAGATATCATCCTATCGTAAATTTCATATATTTTACCGCGGCGTTCGTATTTACATGTCTGTTTTTACACCCCGTGGCGCTTTTGATTTCGCTCTTTTGCGCATTTTGCTTTTTTATCCTGCTCAAAAGCGCGTCTTCCGTCAAAAAAACGCTGCTTTTTCTTCTGCCGATGCTTATTTTGACGTCCCTCATCAACCCCGCGTTCAACCACAGGGGAAAAACAATTCTTTTATATCTTCCGAGCGGAAATCCGCTCACGTTTGAGTCGGTTTACTTCGGGCTGATTTATGCTACGATGATTATCAGCATGATTTTATATTTTTCCTGCTTCGGCGAAGTAATTTCAAGCGACAAGTTCATTTACCTTTTCGGAAGGGTGTTTCCTTCCCTTTCGCTTGCAATTTCCATGGTGCTTCAGTTTGTGCCGAAGTTTGCAAGCCGTTTCAAAGAGGTTTCTTCCATGAGAAAATGCCTCGGAAAAAGCGTTTCAGAAAAAGGGCTTTCAAAGAAATTAAAAAACGCGCTTTCGATTTTATCAGTCATTATAACGTGGAGTTTAGAGAGTTCGATAGACACCGCCGACTCGATGAAATCGCGCGGTTACGGCTTTGCCGGAAGAACGGCGTTTTCCATATACAAGTTTTCAAAAAGAGATTTATTTGCGCTTTTATACGTTTTACTGCTTGCGGCGTACGTTATTTTCGGCGCGTTTAACGGGATAATGGATTTTTCTTGCTTTCCCGAAATTAAAATTGCGGAGTTCTCGTTTTATTCATTTACCGTTTTTTCGTGTTATTTTGCGCTGCTTGCGATGCCTGTATTCATTGAACTGCGGGAGGTGAGAAGATGGAAATCTATAAAATCGAATCTTTGAGTTTTACTTATCCCACCGGTCGGAATGAGGCGATAAAAGACGTAAATCTTTCAATTAACAAGGGCGATTTTATCACAATCTGCGGAAAATCAGGCTGCGGCAAGACAACCCTTTTGAGAATGTTGAAAAAGCCGATTTCGCCTTACGGAAACGCAAGCGGAAGCATATTTTACAAGGGTCAGAATTTAGAAAGCGCCGACGAAAAAGAGCAGATTTGCGAAATCGGGTTTGTCATGCAGAATCCCGAGGACCGGGTGGCGACGGACAAGGTTTGGCACGAGCTCGCTTTCGGGCTTGAAAGTCTCGGTTATTCCAACTGGGAAATAAGGTCGAGGGTTTCCGAAACGGCGTCGTTTTTCGGCATAGAAAGCTTATTCTACAAAAAGACGTCGGAGCTTTCGGGCGGAGAAAAGCAGCTCCTCAGCCTTGCTTCGGTTATGGTAATGCGTCCCGACGTTATAATTCTCGACGAGCCTACAAGCACACTTGACCCGATTGCCGCGTACGAGTTTCTGCACACGCTAAAAAAGATTAACGACGAGCTCGGCACGACGGTCATTCTCTCCGAACAGCGGCTCGACGAGGCGTTTGCGCTTTCAAACAGGGTTATCGTCATGGACGAAGGGCAAATCATTGCCGACAGCACGCCGAAAGACGTCGGTAATATTTTAAGCGGACAAAATCACGAGATGTTTTTCGCGCTCCCCGTACCGACGCGCGTATTCTGCGAGGTCTGCGGCGGCGAATGCTCTCCCGTTACCATACGCGAGGGAAAAGAATGGCTCGAAAACTACGTTTCCGAGCGTAATATAAAGACGGATATTGATTTTCCCGACAAAGATCCCGTAAAAAGCGAAAGCGCAATTTGCGCAAAAGGTCTTTATTTCAGGTACGAAAAGGATTCTCCCGACGTTATAAAGGGACTTGAACTTGATATTAAAAAGGGCGAATTCTTCTCGATTCTCGGCGGCAACGGAAGCGGAAAAACCACCGCTTTATCCCTCATTTCGGGGCTTAACGAAGCTCAAAGAGGCGATATTTTCATAAACGGAAGAAAGATTTCAAATATTCCCGATTTATACAGCGGTTTGCTCGGCGTTCTGCCGCAAAATCCGCAGAGTCTTTTTGCAAAAAAGACTCTCTATCTCGATTTATTTGAAATGACTGACTCCTCTCTTTCAAAAGAGGAGCGAAACGAAAAGGTATCGGAAACCGCTTCTTTATGCGGTATAGGTCATTTACTCTACCGCCACCCGTTCGACTTATCGGGCGGTGAAATTCAACGTGCGGCGCTTGCTATGGTGCTTTTGAGAAAGCCCGAAATTATTCTTCTCGACGAGCCGACAAAGGGTATGGACGCACATTTCAAGGCAATTTTCGGAAGCATTCTCGAAAATCTCAAAAAAGCGGGAACAACTATTCTCATGGTATCGCACGACGTCGAATTCTGCGCGGAATATTCCGACAGGTGCGCTTTATTCTTTGACGGAAGCATTACCGCCACGCAGACTCCGAAAAAATTCTTTTCGTCAAACAGTTTCTACACGACGGGTGCAAACCGCATGGCAAAAGGCGTTTTCCCGACGGCTATCCTTGCGCGCGATATAATTTGTGCGCTCGGAAAGGAAGAGCGTCCGTTTTCACCCGATTACACCGACAAAAGCGGTTCCGATTACGGAGTATTTGAGGAAAAAACCGAAAAACCTGCTTCAAAGCGAATAATCGCGGGAATTTCGATGTTCATATTATGCGCGATATGCTGTGCAATCCAGTTTATGCGCTTTATAACGCTTGACACCATGGGGTACGTGATTTTTGAAATCGCGGCGATATTTTTTGCTGCTTTCGGTATTGCGTGCTTTCTGCCGCAAGAGGAATTTACGTCGCAAAGCGATTTTACCGTGCGAAGCAAGGGCGGTTTTTCAATGCGGTTGACAGTGTCCGCACTCTTTATACTCGTCGCCATTCCGCTTACAATATATTCCGGAATATACTATTTCGGGGACAGAAAATACTATTTTATCAGTTTACTCATCATTTTTGAGACGCTTCTCCCCTTCTTTCTCGTATTCGAGCGTAGGATGCCGAAGGCGCGGGAAATCGTCATCATAAGTGCGCTTTCCGCTATAGCGGTTGCGGGAAGAATCGCGTTCTTCATGCTTCCCGAATTCAAGCCGGTGGCGTCAATCGTCATTATTTCGGGAATCTGCTTCGGCGCCGAGGCGGGATTTATGGTGGGAGCACTTTCGGCATTCGTATCAAACTACTTTTTCGGGCAGGGTCCGTGGACTCCGTGGCAGATGTTTGCATTCGGAATTATCGGCTTTCTTGCGGGGTTGTTATTCAGAAAAGGCGTTTTTCGCAAAACGCGCGTCTCGCTTACGGTTTTCGGTTTTTTATCGGCGCTTGTGATTTACGGCGGTATCATGAACGTGGCGGCGCTTCTGATGATGACCGGCGAGCCGGGGCCCGGCATGATACAGGCGTCGTTTGCGGCGGGGCTTCCCGTTGACTTCATTCACGCCCTCTCGACCGCATTTTTCCTTTGGTTCATATCAGGGCCGATGATTGAAAAATTAGAGCGGGTCAAGCTGAAATACGGGCTTATATGATATTAAAAGCCGACGCGGCGCGTCGGCTTTTATTTTTAATTTTTTCCGTTTTCGTTTTTCTTGTTTTCGGCGGAGGAGGCGTGTTCGTTCTTATTTTCGCTTCTGCTCTGCATTCCGTTCTTATCGTACGGTGCGTTTTCGGTCTTTCTGTTCTTATTCTTTGACATAAAATCAATCTCCTTTACAATTTTTGTACTGCAAAGGTATTTTTACCCGAAAACCCGATTTTATGCAAAAAATCATTCCGCTTTGATTTTTTCGTAAAATTCTTCCTTTGTGATTTTATATACTATTATATTTTTGAATTCCCCTTTTATATACATGGAATGTCTGTACATGCCCTCAAAGGTCATTCCGCATTTACTCATCACCTTTGTCGAAGCGTCGTTGCCTTCCATGCATTTTGCGTTATATCCCGAAAAGCCGAGTTTTTCAAATCCGAATTTCATAAGCTCCTTTACGGCTTCCGGCATAATCTCGCGTCCCCAGTACTCCTTTGAAAGAACGTATCCGATTTCGGCGGTGTTTTCCTTATAGTCAATCGACGTATATCCGCAGGTGCCTATAAACTTGCCGTTTTCTTTCAGCAATATTCCGAAGTCGTGGAAAACGCCTTCGTTATACTTTTTCTGCAGCAGCTGAATATAGCGCCTTGTCTCGGTTACGCTTGAATGCGGATACCACGTTAAGTATTTCGTAACGTCCGCATCCGACGCATATTCAAACATATCTTCGGCATAGTCTTCGGTTATTTTACAAAGTATCAGTCTTTCCGTCTCAAGCTTCGGCAGGTTTTTGAAGGTTGACGCGACTAAGGACGCTCTGCCGAAGAACGTGTTTCCGAAAATGTTATTTAATATCGACATTTCTCTTTTCCTTCACTGTTTTTGTACCACCATTTTATTCCTTACGGCGTTTCAAGTCTATAATATTTTGTAAATTATGAAACATATCCTCATTTTTTGCATATTATACATTAAGCGAAAAATAAGGAGTGATCGTTTTGAAAAACCTTACCGCCATTCTCGGTGTGGGCGTACTCTGCATCGGATTCGGCATTCTTATTGCATCATTTCTTCCGTCTTTGATTGTCGTCTGCATTGAAGCCGTCCTTCTTATTCTCGCGGGATTTATTGCCTTTAAGTGCCAGAAAGGGTGAGTGTATTGAAAATCGTATTATTAAAGCCGCCGGGATTTATCAGAGCGTTTCTCAAATTATTCATCCGCGACAAGAACTGATGGAATATTGCTTTCTCCCTTTGCATATATTGTAACAAGTTTATATGCAAAGGAGTTTTTATATGGACAAATTCAGCATTCCGACATGTTCCGCAATTTTCCAGAGCCGCGTGGAATACAAAGACGCAAGCGACTTTTTTCTTCCCGATTTTGCGCAGAGCTCCGCAAGAGTTATCAGTGCCGACGGCTTTTCTTACGTATCAAACGTTATTTTTGAAGACGGATTTTTGAAATTCACGCTGAATACCACGGTCAAAGTCGCCTATTTATCAGAGCAGAACGGTTACATAAAAAGCGTATTCTTCCCTTTTTCAAAGGAAAAGTCGCTTGAAGTCCGCGGAATTTCCGGTGAGGACGCGCTTCCCGACGTTTGCGCCGTATGCGTTTACGCCTGCGCCAAGCAGAAAAGTCCGAGAAATTTTGAAATCACCGTCGGAAATCACGTAAACGCCTCGATTTATTCAAAAAACGACGTTGCGGTATTCAATCCCGAGGGCGTTTCGGACGCCGAGCTTCATTCTGAAAAAATTACGGCGTCAGAACACGGATTATTTTTCGATTACCCCGAAAGCGTATCGTTTGAAACGCCGATAGACGAAAATATGCCGCATATTGCGGAAATTGCCGACAGTTCCCTTATTCTTTCGGTTGAAAACTCATATATTTCGGGCGAAAAGATAAAATACCGTGCGAAAGCGTCGCTTTCCTGCGTTTTCCGCGGACAAAACGCAGTTGATTCGGAAGAATCCGCCGCAAATTACGTTTATTTTTCAAAGGATTTCCCGTTTGAGGGCTCATTTGACGCTATATGCGTTCCCGAAAGCGCCCAAGTGCTTACCAAACTTACTCTTCTGGAATACGACTGCTCTTCTTTATTCGACCCGTACGGCGAGAGCAGAATAATAGGCGTAAACATGCGGTATTCCGTAAAATCCGACGTCTTTTTCAGCGTTGAAAAAGAGTTTTCTGACGACGGATATTCCCCATTATACGAGTGCACATCAAAAAGCGAAACGTATTCTTACGAGCGGCTTTCCGACGCTTTTGAGGAAAAATGCACGATAAGCGGCGCGCTCAGATACGATTCCGTACCGCTCGTAAGCATAAACTCACATCAAGCGCAAATATTACCGTCGGGAGTTGAGGTTTCCGACGACAAGTTATTCTTTACCGGCAAGCTTTACGTTACGGTATGCGGTACCGACGAAAAAGGTGAGGCGCGTTTTGTTTCGGGCTCGATTCCCGTACGTGCGCCGATTCAGAGCAGTGTTTTGCCTGCAAACAAGAAATTCTTTACCGAATGCTCTCTTTTATTCTGCGACGCCGTTTTACAAAACGGAGAAATTTCAATAAACGCCGAAATTTACTTGAAATGCGTTGCGGTTGAGAAGGCGAAAATTATTGCTTTAAGCGATTTTGAAGTCAACTACGATTCTCCGAAGCAAATGAGGAAAAACGAGTACGTACTCTATTATCCGGACGAAAACGACACGTTATGGAGCATCGGCAAGAAATACGAGGTCCCCGTTTCCGTTATAAAGAGCGAAAACTCAATGGAATCCGACGTAATCAAAGGCAGAAAAGTAATAAAAATACCTATGAAATAATGAAAAAACGGCTCTCGAACGAGAGCCGTTTTTTTTAAAATTCATTATTTCTGTTTTTTATGCTCGGAAAAATACCTTTTCGTTTCCTTTGCAACACCGCCGCTGAGAAGCAGAAGCGCAACAAGGTTCGGAATTGCCATAAGTCCGTTGAAGGTATCCGAAAGGTCCCACATGAGCGTACCGGAGCCCGTTGCACCGAGAACGCATACTAAAATGAACACTATTTTGAATATCATATCGGCAATTTTATTGTTTTTTGTGAGGTATGCCCAGCAGGTTTCTCCGTAGA
>JAGDBE010000045.1 GCA_017959195.1 Clostridia bacterium
CGGAAGACGTTAAAAAGGAGCTTGAAGAGAAAAACACGTTTCTGTCAAGCGCAAACTCGATAAACTGGGGACGGCTCGCGCCGCAGATAGCGTACTATATTTCGGCGTACTGCGACCTTGTGAACGAAAAAGATATTTTGCTCGGCGAAAAGGTGAACATAACCGTCCCGACGGGCAATTTCGGCAACATCTTCGCCGCATATATCGCAAAACTCATGGGGCTTCCCGTAAACAAACTCGTCTGCGCTTCAAACAGCAACAATATTCTGACCGACTTCCTCTCGACGGGCATTTACGACAGAAACAGAAAATTCTATACGACGATGTCGCCGTCAATGGACATACTCATCTCGTCAAACCTCGAAAGACTGCTTTATCTCGTTGCGGGCCCCGAAAAGACCGCGTTTTATATGAAGGAGCTTTCGGAAAAGGGCAGATACGAAGTTGACAAAAGCACTCTCGATAAGATAAAAGAGACGTTCTGCGCATATTTTGCGACGGAAGACGAGTGCAGAAAGACGATAAAAGAGACTTTTGATGAGCAAAACTACCTCTGCGACACGCATACGGCGGTAGCGATGAGCGCTGCGGAAAAATTTAAAAACGAGCACGGATGCGCGAAAAAAAACATAGTCGTTTCCACCGCAAGTCCGTATAAATTCGCGCCGGACGTTGCAAAATCGCTCGGAATAGATTTAACGGGCGCAAAAACCGACGAGGAAATCATAAAAACGCTGTCGGAATATACCAAAACCGAAATTCCGAAGCCGATTTCCGAGCTTTTCGGAAAGAAAATACGGTTTGACAAAGTGCTCGAAAAGACGGAAATGCAGTCATCCGTGCTTGAACTTTAATTTTTGAAAAAATCTCCCGAAAGGACAGAGATTATGCCCCAAACTAACGGATTTTACCAAAACGAGAAGCTGAAAATATATAAGGATTTCTTACGCGGAAAAACCGCGTCGGTAATCGGCGTCGGAATAAGCAACGTGCCGCTTCTGCGCTTTCTTAACGAAAACGGAGTGAAAGTTTACGCAAGAGACCGCAAGGAAAAGGAAAAACTTGCCGAAAATAAGAATCTTGACATTGAAAAACTCCAAAAAGACGGAGTTGAATTCATTACCGGCGAAAACTACCTCGAAAACATAAAAGAGGAAATCGTTTTCAAAAGCCCCGGCGTGCGCTTCGACAAGCCGGAAATATTGAAAGCGCACGAAAACGGCGCGCTCATAACGTCGGAAATGGAGGCGTTTCTGTCGCTGTGCCCGTCGAAAATCATAGTTATTACGGGCAGCAACGGAAAGACCACGACGACGACGCTTACGTCGGAAATATTAAAAAATTCGGGGCATAAAGTGTGGCTCGGCGGCAATATCGGAAACCCGCTTTTGAGTTTTATAGATGAGATTACGCCGTCAGACTTTACGGTGCTCGAACTTTCAAGCTTCCAGCTTCATACCGTAAACCGCTTTGAAAACAGAGGCCTTCCGTTTGCGCATATCGTTTTCCCCGACGTCGGAGTGATTACGAATATCTCCCCAAACCACCTCGACTGGCATACCGACATGGACGAATACGCGTTTTCCAAACGCGCGGTGTTCACGCATATGGAAAAATCGCGCGGAAAACTCGTTATAAACAGACGGAGCGACGAATACGTAAAGAAATTTGCAAAAGAGGCAAAAGACGAAAAGATAAACGTCGCTACCTTCTCGGCGTACGACGGAAAGAAAGACTCCGGCGCGTCGTATCAAGACGGAATAATTTATATCGACGGCGAAAAATACCTTTCGGCAAAGGATATCGTCATTCCCGGACTTCACAATATCGAAAACTATATGGCGGCGATCCTTGCAACGAAAGATTTTGCGGAAAAAGAAGCCGTGGAAAGGACGGCAAGCACCTTTGCGGGCGTGCCGCACCGCCTTCAGCTTATAAGCGAAAAAAACGGCGTGAAATACTATAACAGCTCGATAGATTCATCTCCGTCAAGGACGTGTGCCGCGCTGTCGTGCTTTTCAGACGAGTATAACGGAAAGATTAACATAATTCTCGGCGGCTACGACAAGCATATTCCGTTTGACGAGCTCGCAAAACCGCTCTGCGAAAAGAACTGCACGCTCTATATCACGGGACATACCGCAAAAAAGATTTACGACGCGGTAACGGAAAGCGAATATTACAAAGCAAATCCCGTAAAGATTTATATGTGCGAAAACTTTGATGAAGCGGTAAATTCGGCGAAAAACAACGCAAAAAGCGGAGAAATCGTGCTTCTTTCCCCCGCCTGCGCGTCGTTTGACGAGTTTGCGAATTTCGAAAAACGCGGAGAAAGGTTCGCCTTTCTCGTAAACGGATAAAAAGGTGAAAAAAATGAACGGAAACGCGCAGAGAAAGACAAAACACGGAAAAACGGTGCTCGACTGCTTAAAGGAAAACGGCACGCGGCACCTGACGGCAAAAGACGTCGCCGAAATACTCAGAAAAGACGGCAAAGACGTCTCAACCGCCACGATATACAGACAGCTCGAAAAGCTTACCGTCAGCGGAGAAATAAGGAAATACATCACTTCTCCCGGCGAGAGCGCCTGCTTTCAGTATGCGGGAAACGACGGCAAAAGCAAGTGCGAACAGCATTTTCATCTTAAATGCACCGTCTGCGAAAAGCTTTTTCACGTAAGCTGCGATTATCTCGACAAGCTCGAAGAGCACGTAATGGAACATCACGGATTTTACGTTGACAATACGCGCACCGTTCTTTACGGAATATGCGGAGAGTGCCGCAAAAATAAGCAAAACAGATAAAAATAACGGGGAAAACAATGAACGAGGAAAAGAAACAGATATTAAAAAAACTGCTTGCAATACTGTCGGTGATAATGTATATCACCGTGATTCTGCTTATAACGTTCTTTTTCGCCGTTAATTTCAAGGAAATAAGCTCCGCCGAAAGCTTCAGGGACTACATTCTGTCTTTCGGGGCAAAAGGCGTTTTAGTCGGCCTGGGACTGCATATTTTACAGATTTTCGTCGCGTTCATCCCGGGCGAAATAATTGAAGTCGGCCTCGGCTACGCATTCGGCGCGATAACCGGCACGGTAATATGCTATATCGGCGTTGCGGTCGCGAGCACGCTCATATTTCTGCTTATAAAGAGGTACGGAAAAAAGGCGCTCGACCTTTTTGACGCGAAAGATAAGATGGATAATATGAAATTCGTGCAGAAATACGTACACGACCACGAAAAACTGCGTATGATTACGTTTATTCTGTTTTTCATTCCCGGCACGCCGAAGGATTTGTTCACCTACTTTTTCGCATTGACGCCCCTTTCGCTCGGCGAATTTCTTTCAATATCGCTTATTGCGAGAATCCCGTCAATCGTGTCGTCAACCGTCGGAGGAATGCTCATCCACAACGAAAACTATATCGCGGCGACGGTGCTTTTCGTCATAACCGCGATATTAAGCGCAATCGGCTGGCTCGGCTATGAAAAATACAGCAAGCGTAAAAACGCCGACAAAGAAGAAAAAGAAACAAAAAAAGAAACCGAAAAACAGGAAAACAAATAAACCGCAAAAAACAAAAAAACAAAAAGGAGGTCCGCAGATGAAGAAGTTTTCAACGAAAATCAAAGCGCTTATTCTTTGCGCGCTGCTGTTTGCGGCCGCCTTTTCGCAAGCTGTTGCGGGCGTCCAGTACAACGACGCAAAATACGCGAATTATGTAAACATGAACGGCGAAAACGAGTCGGGGCGGATATATATCGTTCCCAACCTCTACCGCCAGGACGCGTCGTACAAAAACGTAAAGAGTTTTCCGCTCGTAGTAATGAATTCGGTGGAATACGTGCCGCTTGAAATTTTCGCGATGTATTCCTATATAGAAGTCGTTTACAGTAAGCTTTCATTCGGATTTTATATAAACAACACCAACACCAATAAATATATCGCCTTCAACCTGGAGGACGGAACGACGACCACTTCCGCCGACCAGGCGGTTGACGCGTCGGTGCAGATGTGCTACCGCACCTACTACGTGCCTGCAAAAATCGTCTGCGACGCGGTGGGACTGAATTTTGAGAGCTACGACAACGCTTCCGACGGCATACACGCGGCGCGCGTTTCGGATAGCAGCGCAAAATACACGCTTGCCGAACTTGTGGACATGTACAGTCCCAAAAAGAACGATACAACCCGGGACGGACAGACCGACGAGCCGGATACGGGAGGAAGCACTCAGCCCGACGTCGGACAGGGCGGACAGATTACGCCGGCGCCCGACGACAAATATAAAAACGTGCTTTCGAGAAACGTTTACCTCTCGTTTGACAACTGCCCCGACGAATATACGGGAAACATCCTCGACATATTAAGGGCGTATAACTGCGGCGCGACTTTCTTTATGACGGCGGAAAAAATACTTGAAAGGCCCGAAACAGTCAGAAGAATTCTCGTCGAGGGACATAATATAGGAATTTACTGCCCGACCGACGGCGCGTCGGGCGAAGAATATTCCGCTTCGGGCGAAACCGAGAGAATTTTGTCGGAAACAAAGGAAGCAAACGAGGCGCTGAAACTTATAACCAAGAAAAAAGCGAGATACGTGAGAATAAAGGGCGCTCACGAAAAGGAACTTAAAGAAAACGGCATAGAAAAAGCCCTCAAAGACGAGGGACTCGTGATTTACGGATATACTTTCGACACAAGAAATTACGGCAGGGCGCAGGGCGTTTACGACGCGCTCGTGCGCGAGATTGCGGAGAAAAACACAAACCGCGCGGCGACGCATTACATCAATTTCTCGTCGGGCGCATACAGCGCGCCCGCTCTTTCGAGATTTCTGGAATTCTGCGGAAAATACACTCAGTTCAGGACGGTAAAATCCGACGAATATACGGTTTTGCCTGCTCTGTAAAAAGAAAGGAACATAGGCGTGGAAGCGAAAAAAAAGAGAATCCTCATAGTTGAGGACGAAAAAAACATTGCGGATATAATCGAATACAACATAAGGAAGCAGGGCTACGACACCGACGTTGCAAACGACGGCGAAAAAGGGCTTGCCTACGCGCTTTCGGAAAAATACGACCTCGTGCTGCTCGACGTAATGCTTCCCAAAATGGACGGCTTTGAAATCTGCCGCAGAATAAGGGAGCGCCTTGACACGCCGATAATCATGCTCACCGCAAGGGAGGAAGAGCGCGACAAGGTTATGGGCCTTGAACTCGGCGCCGACGACTATATGACAAAGCCGTTCAGCAACGCGGAGCTTCTGTCCCGCATACGCGCGAACATAAGGAGATATTCCGGCGAAAATTCGGTATCAAAAGCGGTTTCCGCACCGGAAAAAGACGAAATCATAGACCTTGACGACCTCGTTATCAACTGTTCTCTGCTTACCGTAAAAAAGAACGGAGAAGAGATATCGCTTTCAAAGCAGCAGTACGATTTGCTCGAATTCTTGGCGCGCAACAGGGGCAAGAAATTCAACCAGGAAGCGCTCTTGGAGCAGGTGTGGGGATATAACGACTTCTACGGCGACGTAAGAACCGTCGACGTTACCGTCGCAAGACTCAGAAAGCAGATAGAGGACAACCCGTCCGAGCCGAAGCACATCAAAAACAAGCGCGGCGTCGGATATTATATGGAATGAAATAAATTTTAGAGATTTTCCGCAACGGAGGAAAAAACGTGTATAAGTCGCTGAACTCAAAGTTGGTTCTGATATTCATAGTATTCATAATAACGGTAATGGCGACGGTCGGAATATTTTTGACCAACAGCATTTACGAATACTATAAAGACAATTTTGTAAACAGAATAGACGACGCGCTCGACGGAGCCGCGCTCGTCAGAATAAACGACGTCATCGACGGCGAGGACTACCCCGAAAAGATAAAAGAGGTAATGCTCGCCTACTCGTCCGCGTTCGGGCTTGACAACTACCGCAATTTCTACGTTCTCGACGGCAAGGCGGACATACTTTCTTCAAGCGTTGAAAACGCAAAGGAAGTAAAGCTCACCGAAAACGTGCTGTCGGCCATGAACGGACGGACGGGCAAGGAGCAGTCCTTCGGCTCGGACGTGTTTGACTACGCGTTTTGCGTTACGGGCGAAACGAACAGCTGTATAGTTTATATCGTCGACGATATGACGGAAATGCAGATGTTGTCGTTCACGCTGTTTTCGATTATAATAAAGGCGCTCATAATAGGCCTTGTAATCGCGTTTATAATGGCGTTCTTCCTTGCGAAAGCGATAACGCTGCCGATACAGAACATAACCAAGGGCGCGCAGAGAATCGCGTCGGGCGACTACTCCGAGCGCCTTGCAAACCGCTCGCGCGACGAGATAGGAACGCTCACGAGAAACTTCAACTCCATGGCTCAGTTCATCGAAAACAACCTCGACGCCGTGTCGGGCGAGAGGGAAAAACTTAACAATATAGTAAACCGCCTCGAAGCAGGCGTTGCGGCGTTCGACGAAAAGGGTTTGCCGCTCCACTTAAACCCCAATTCCCTTAAAATGCTCTCTCTTCCCGAGCACACGAAGCCGAATTTCAGCGAGCTTACCGCGGCAATGGGGCTTGCCGACGTTACCATGAAGAAACTCAAAAGCGAAAAACAGCTTCATATAGCGGAGCATACGTTAAGCGACGTTAAGACGAGGGAGCTCGTCGTGAGCGTGGATTTCTCGACGTTTGACTACGAAAACGGCACCAAAACAGGCTTCATCGTCGTTATGCAGGACATCACCGACGGAGCCGTGCTCGAAAAGAGCAGGCGCGAATTTATAGCGAACGTCTCACACGAGCTGCGCACGCCGCTTACGAGTATAAAGGGCGCGACCGAGACGGTGCTCGAAGACGACGAAATGCCTCCGGAAATAAGAAAGAAGTTTCTTGAAATCGTCGATAACGAGTCGGACAGAATGACGAGAATAGTAAAGGACCTGCTCGTGCTTTCAAGACTCGACAACAGGCGCATGACGTGGAGCCCGTCGACGTTCGACGTAAACGATACGCTTGAAAGAATGTGCGCGTCTTTGCTTCCGGAAGCAAAGGTTCACGGACATGAACTAACGTATTTCTGCGAACTTGCCGATAAGTGCGCAATATATGCCGATAAGGAAAGAATCGAGCAGGTTATTGCGAACATAATCGGAAACGCGATAAAATATACGCCTGACGGAGGAAAAATCGAAGTAAGCCTTACCAAGAGCGGAAGAAAAGGATATGAAATATCCGTAAAGGATAACGGAATAGGTATTCCCGAGCAGGATATAGAGCACCTGTTTGAGAGATTTTACAGGGTGGACAAGTCCCGCTCGGTAAAGGCGGGCGGCACGGGACTCGGACTTTCGATAGCCAAGGAAATCGTCGACGCGCATAACGGAAAAATCACCGTTGCAAGCAAAGAGGGCGAAGGCACGACGGTTAAAATCTTTCTTCCGTCCGATACGCGCGTCGGAGAAGACGGCGAAGGCAGGGAAAATTAAGCAGAAACTATACCGCAAGCTTGTTTTTGAGCCGCAGGTTGTCCGAAACGAGCGCGATAAATTCGCTGTTTGTCGGCTTTCCGCGCGTGCTCTGCACGGTGTAGCCGAAATATGAGTTTATGACGTCTATGTCGCCTCTGTCCCACGCGACTTCTATTGCGTGCCGTATTGCGCGCTCGACTCTCGACGACGTCGTGGAAAACTCCTTTGCAACCGCGGGATACAGTTCTTTTGTAACGGAATTTATAAGGTCGGGATTGTTTACCGTCATCATTATGGCGCAGCGCAGGTACTGGTATCCTTTGATGTGGGCGGGAACGCCTATCTGATGAATGACAGACGTAACCTCCGTTTCGAGATCGCGCGCGGGATAAGGTTCTTTTAAGGAAGCGTTTTTAATAAACGCCTTGCGCAGACGGGAAATTATCTGGGAGAACGCGCACGGCTTCATAAAGCAGTAGTCGGCGCCGGACGACAGAACTTCCGAAAAGACGGCGGGATTTGAGACGGAGCTTGCGACGATAAATACGGGAGAATAGTCGTTTGACAGCGACTTTATTCTCGAAATCACCTCCGCACCGTCGAGGAGCGGGAGCAGAACGTCCAGAATCAGCGCGTCGGGGCGGAATTTTTCCGCTTTTGCAACGGCGCTTTCCCCGTCGGAACACATGCCGACAACGTCAAAACCCTCTTTTTCGAGGGCGTCCGACAGCCCTTCCCTGAATTCGCCGTTTGCGTCGGCGACGATAATCTTCTTTTTCTGAGTTGAAAATGCCATTGATATCACCTTTCGTTTTTTTAGAGAAATTTCTCATAATTTTTTGCGCAAAAAGATATTATCACACAAAAAACGCTTATTCAAGGCGCAAGAGAACGAAATAATTTTTTGAGAAGCTTTTGAAAATTTTGCACGGAAAAAATTTTTTCACGCGTGCATTTCGGCAAAAAAACCGCCGCTTTTTTGAAAATTTTACGTTTTTTGGAAAAAAACGGCAATCATTCGTTAAAAAATAACGTTCACACTCTGCGAAAACAAAAAAATACCGGTCGTTTTTCGACAAACGGTTAATATAAAAAACAAAAAAGGTTGAAACAATGAAAGAGGAAACAAAAAGCCCGTCAAAACCGGTGTTTTTGTTCTGCGTGCCCGCCGTAATTTATCTTTTCGTGGGCGGATACGCGGTTTACGCAGCGGCGGTCTGCGCGATCGCGGCGGTTCTGACGGTTTTCGGATTTTATAAGGGAAATAATAAGAGATTTGCTCTTTTAATGCTTTTTGTGCTTTTTGTTACGTTTGCGCGGGGAATGCTGCATTATAGCACCGTAAACCTCGTTACCGATAATTTTATGAGGGAGTACGGAGGAAAAACGGCGCTCTTTTCCGCCGTAATAACAAAAGAGCCGGGGAAAAGCGGCTCGGAAGCGCGGATTATATCCGCAAACGGAAGCGAAACGGGAAACGTAAAAGTATTTATTAAAAGCTATGAAATAAAAAACTATCCCGAAGGATACATACTTACGCTTTCGGGAAAGGTGATACGCGCCGAGGAAGCGATGATAGACAGCCCTCTCTGGACAAAAAGCCTGCTTCGGCGCGGAATAAAGGGCGTCATAACCGACGCGTCTGTGGAAGACGTGAAATACGACCTTCAGAAAGAGGGTTTCGGCGTTCAGAAGGCCCTTTACAACTACTTTTCGAACAAAATCGAAGGGGTTTTGGGATTTATCTCCGACAAGGAGAGTTTTACACGCGCAAGAGCCCTTGCATATGCGCTTCTGCTGGGCGATAAATCAAAATTTCCGAAGGAAGACTATACGCTTTTCAGGGAGTGCGGGATAACGCATATTCTCTGCATATCGGGCATGCATTTTTCCGTAATAATGACGGTCCTTATGTACCTGTTTTCCCTTTCGGGCGGTATTTTCGGCAGGTCGGTGAAGGCAAAGCGGATATTTTTGATATCGGGCGCGGTTTTCTACCTTGTGGTTTCGGCATTTGCGGTGTCCGCGGTAAGGGCCGCGATAATGACGGTATGTTCGCTGTTTTCGCCCGAAAGCAAGAGCAGATACGGCGGTATCGAAAGACTCGTCTTTGCGCTGGCGCTCATCGTAATCGTCTCCCCGCAGTCTGTTCTCGACGTGGGACTGCACCTGTCGTTTCTCGCCTGCGCCGGCATAATTTTCGCGTCGTATTTTTATGAAATTTTCCGGAATAAATATAAAAACCACACCGTATTGTGCACGCTTTTCTTACTTTTTGCAATAAGCTTTTCGGCGTTTTCGTTCACCTCGCCGTATCTTGCGTCGCTTTACGGAAGCGCGCTCCCGGTGGGAATCGCGGCAAGCTTTGCCGTTTCGCTTCCGACGGCGCTTGCGCTCGTTTTCACGTGGATAATCGCACTTGTTCCGGCCTTTTCCCTTGCGCTTTTGGGAAAAATCTTATCTTACGCATATTCGTTCTGCTCGCAGATACTCTATAATATTGCGCAATTCTTTTCGTCGCTCTCTTTTGCGGGCATTGAAGCGGATACCGAGGACTTTTCGCTGCTGTTTTTCTTTGCGCTCGTCTTTCTTTGCTCGGTATGCGCGGGAAAAAGAACGCGTGGCGCCAAAGTTTTCGTTACGGTGTCGTTTTTTACCGTTTCAGGGGCGGCGCTGTCCCTGCTTTTGCCGTAAAAACGGCGGAAAAAAAATAAGGAGAAATTATGGCAAAAACCGAATACAAGCCGAAAAAAGAAGACGTTTACGCCGCAAATCTGTCCGTTTTAAAGGACAGAATGAAGAAAAAGAACCTTTCGGGCTCATACGTTTTCTACGGCGAGGAAGAATATCTTAAAAATTATTATTACGACGAGCTGGTAGGCGCCTGCGGCGACAAACTTAACGTAAAGGCGTTTTACGGCGCGGATTTTACGCTTGACAACTTCTTTGCCGCCTGCGACACAACTCCCGTTGCGATGAGCATGAGTATGTTTGAGGAAGAAACGCCGTCCGAAAAAGAGGACTACCGCCTCGTAAAACTCGTGTTCCCAAAGCTCGACGTCCTTTCAAAGGGCGAGGAAAAGCAGTTTTTGTCAAAGCTCTCCGAACTGCCCGAAGGCGTTATCGTCGTGTTCTTCCTTTATAACGACGAGGAGGAAAAAATCTCAAAGGGCATATACAAAAGCATTTGCGACGCTTCTCTTACGGTGAATTTCAGACACGAGCCCGTCGGAAGCCCGCTCCTTGCGTCGTGGGCGCAAAGGCACTTTTTAAAAGCGGGAGTTAACGCCGAAAGAGCCGTGCTTGCATATTTCCTCAACTACGTCGGAAACGATATGCTTACTCTTAAAAACGAGATAGATAACTGCGCACTCTATCTTATGGCGGAAAAGAGAGACGGACTTACGGCGGAGGATATCGAAAAGGTATGCAAAAAGAGCGTGAGCGCACAGATTTTCGACATCTCCTCAAACGCCCTCAAAGGAAGATATAAGGAAGCGATGGCGGCGTTCACCTTCTTCAAAAACGCAAAGGAAGACGAAATTCTGCTGCTTGCGACGATATCAAAGGCGGTTTACGACCTCTGCGCCGTGGATAAACTCAGTAAAAAGGGCGAAAGCCTTGCGGAAATACAGAAAAAGACGGGTTTGCGCGACTTTGTCGTGAGAAATTACGCCTCTTTGATAAAATCGAGGGACAGGGAATTCAAAGGCGGCATAAGCTACGCGTCTTACGCGTCGGAGGTGTGCTTAAAGTACGACGTTATGCTTAAAAGCTCAAGGACCGACGGATACGAACTTCTCGAAGAACTGATTTTCAAGCTTGCGGTTCCGTGTCCGTAAAAAGAGAAAAAACGCGAAAAAATATAAAAAAATCATATTGATTTTGAGCAATTATTATTCTATAATTTTAATGTAATATATTATTAATAAGGAGAAATTATCATGAGCGAAAACAAAAGACCTGAAACAATGGAAAGAATTACAACCGAAAGCGCGGCGCAGAAATTTATCGACGAACAGATAACAGAACTCCGCGCGCAGATCGGGGACAAAAAGGTGCTGCTCGCACTGTCCGGCGGCGTTGACAGCTCGGTAGTTGCGGCTCTTCTCATAAAGGCGATAGGCGAAAACCTCGTCTGCGTACACGTAAACCACGGACTTTTGCGTAAGGGCGAGCCCGAGCAGGTTATTGAAGTTTTCCGCAATCAGATGAAGGCAAACCTCATATACGTTGACGCGACAGACAGATTTTTAGATAAACTTGCGGGCATTTCTGACCCCGAAACAAAGAGAAAGACCATCGGCGCGGAATTTATCCGCGTGTTCGAAGAAGAAGCGAGAAAGCTTGAAAACATCGAATTTCTCGCGCAGGGAACCATTTACCCCGACATTCTCGAAAGCGACGTCGGAGTAAAGGCGCACCATAACGTGGGCGGACTTCCCGAAGACTTGAAATTCGAGCTCGTTGAGCCGGTAAAGTTCTTGTTCAAAGACGAAGTAAGAGTAGTCGGAAAAGCGCTCGGACTTCCCGATAACATGGTTTACCGCCAGCCGTTCCCCGGCCCGGGACTCGGAGTGAGATGCCTCGGCGCGATAACGCGCGACAGACTGAATTCTCTGCGCGAGAGCGACGCAATACTCCGCGAGGAATTCGCGAAAAACGGACTTGCCGGCAAAGTATGGCAGTACTTCACGATAGTGCCCGACTTCAAATCGACGGGAA
>JAGDBE010000046.1 GCA_017959195.1 Clostridia bacterium
ATTTCTTCTCATCCGTAAACGAGTCTATCGATAAAGATAAAGACCGTTAAACGCGACATATGGCAGTTTTTTACATTGACAGCGCGGAACTGAAGGAAAAAGTCTGCGATATCAGAGCAGGCGACGAGGTATTTCTTTCGGGAACCGTCTATACCGCGAGAGACGCGGCTCACAAGCGGATAAAAGAACTCATTGAAAATAAAAAACCGCTGCCGTTCGACATGAACGGGGCAGTCATCTATTACGCCGGCCCCACTCCCGAAAGACCGGGGGCGGTTATAGGTTCGTGCGGACCTACGACGTCTTCGAGAATGGACGAATACGTTCCGCTTTTTTATGAAAACGGACTTTTGGCGACAATCGGCAAGGGGCCGCGCTCAAAAGAGGCGGTAAACGCCATAAAGGAGCATAAGGGAATATACCTTTGCGCGATAGGCGGCGCAGGCGCGCTTGCCGCAATGAGCGTCAAAAAGACGGAAGTCATTGCGTTTGAAGATCTGGGCTGCGAATCGGTAAAAAAACTGACGGTGGAGAACTTTCCGCTGATTTGCGCGGTTGACTGCGGGGGAAACAGTATTTTTCAATAAAAATCGAGGTAAAATATGAAAATAAAAGAAGGATTTGTGTTAAGGAAGGTTTCCGACGCAAACGTTGTTATCGCGACGGGAAAAGCGGCGTTTGAATTCAACGGAATGATAACGCTCAACTCCACGGGAGTTTATCTCTGGGAGGAGCTCGAAAAGGGCTGCGAAAGCAAAGACGAACTCGTCGGAAGAATGTTAAGCGAGTATTCGGTTGACCCGGAAACCGCAAAAAGAGACGTTTACGCATTCGTGGATAAACTCGAAAAGGCAAATATTCTGGAATAAACAAAACCGCGTTGCAAAACGCGGTTTTTTAACATGTCGTCTTCCATAAATTTTTGTAGTAATTCTGCGTTCTGTGCTCCGAAAACGATATTGCGAAAGGAAGTCTAAGCGCCCCCGTATGTATTGGAATTCCGACGCGCCGGTAGCCGAAAAACGCGGGCGGAAGCTTTGTTACGACGTCGTTTCCGTTGATAAAATCAAGGGTCTTGAACACGCGCTTGTTGTACGACTTTGCAAAAGCGCGGTTTCCCACGCGCGGAGCGCCGTAAACGTAAACCTCGATGTCCTTTTTCTTAAAATTGTACTGCAAATCGACGGCGCAGAGAATTGCGGCGGCACCGCCCAGAGAATGCCCCGTTATGATGATTTTGCAGGAGTTTTCCGGGATCATTTCGTGGATTTTTTGCCGCACCGACTTGTAGGTCGCCAGAAATCCCGAATGCACCCTTATTTTTGAAGAAAAATTGTCGTAAGGAATGGCTTTTTTCCGGAATTTCAGGTTGTATTTCCAGTTTGTAACCGAATCTGTGCCGCGAAAAGAAATAATTACGAGGTCCTTCCGCCTGCGAAGGAAGCATTCCGCGTCGCTTTTTTCGGATTTTATCAAAATTACGTCTTTGCAGCCGCATTCCGGCTGGTTGTCGCTGTATGCGATGGAAGAAAGCTCAAGCATTCTCATCATATCCGATTTGTTCATGTTTTTCCCTCCCAAAGCAGTATATTCGGGAAGCGAAAAAATGATATGGGAATTTTAACATTAAAATCACATAACTTACACAAAAAGGCGTTAAACTTACTTTGAAATAAATAATAAGGAGAAGCGGTATGTATAAAATTCTTGTTGTCGACGACGAAGAGGGAATCCGCGAAATAATCAAAAAATACGCTCAGTTCGAGGGCTATACCGTCGACGAAGCTCAAAACGGCATGACGGCGATAGATAAGTGCTCGGAAAAGGACTACGATATAATAATTCTCGACGTCATGATGCCCGACCTTGACGGATTTTCCGTTTGCAAGGAGATAAAAAAGCACAGAAGCGGCCTGCCCGTCATAATGCTTTCGGCAAGGGGCGAGGAATACGACAGAATACACGGCTTTGAAGTGGGGGTTGACGACTACGTCGTAAAACCGTTTTCTCCGAAAGAGCTCATGATGCGCGTGTCGGCGGTGCTCAAAAGGAAGAATAATATCTCCGACGACGCGTTTGAATATAAGGGACTGAAAATCGATTTCAGCGGCAGAATAGTTTACGTCGACGGCGAGAAGAAGGACCTGACGCCGAAGGAATACGACCTGCTTTTGTACCTTATTAAAAATAAAGGAATCGCGCTGACGCGCGAAAAACTCATAAGCAACGTGTGGGGCTACGATTTTTACGGCGACGACAGAACGCTCGACACGCATATTAAACTGTTAAGGAAAAATCTCGGCGAATACAGCGAACTCATAGTTACGCTCAGAGGGGTAGGATACCGTTTTGAAACGAAGTGAAGAAGTAAAAAGCAAAAAGGGAATGCGCGTGCGCTGGAAAATATTTTTCAGCATTATTTCCGTCGCAATCATACTTCTGGTTGTGCTTTACGGCTTCCAGGTGTTTCTGATAGACGGCTTTTACAGATTCTTCAAGACAAACGAACTTAAAGACACCACAAATAAAGTCATATCGGAAATCGAGGCCGAAAATTACGAAAAAGCGCTTGACAGAATTATAGTCGACGGCGAAGTCAACGTCAGAATAATCGAGACTTCAAGCTTTGAAAACCTGTATTTCGGCGGAAGCGGCAGAGTTTCGGCGGCATACGACGTCGGAAGTTTCGAACTCCTGAAGCTCTATGACCTCGCGCTCGAAAACGGCGGTGAATATTTGCAGTGCTACTCCTACGATATGGAAAAGGAACCGCTGTCGCCTCCCGAAAGAAGCGAAAATAAAAAGGACTTTTTCGGCGAAAAGGATTGGGAAATGGATACCGAAAGCGACCTTGAAACCGATATCGAAAACAGTAAGGACGAGTTTCTTGAGAGAATAAAGGAGTCGTCCGAAATCGGTGTAAGATTCTTCATTACTCCGCCCGCATTTTTCAGAAGCGGCGACTACGTCGACGACCTTCTGTTCGTAAAACTCGTAACTACGGCAGGAAATAAGGAACTCATGGTCGTCTCCGACGTAAAGATAACGCCGCTCGACTCGACAATAAAGATTCTGAAGCTGCAGCTCGCCGCGGCGTCGGTTATAGCGGTTCTCGTAACGCTCGCCGTGTCGTTCTTCATGTCTAAATATATCTCAAAACCGATAGTCGATATAAATAAATCGGCATACGAACTTGCAAGAGGCAAATTCGATACCGAATTTTCAGGCAAGGGCTACCGCGAAATAGAGGAACTCAGCGATACATTGAATTATACAACGAAGGAACTCGGAAAAGCGGATAATTTCAGACGCGAACTAATAGCAAACGTCTCGCACGACCTGCGCACGCCGCTTACCATGATAGGCGGATACGCCGAAATGATGAGGGATATCCCCAGCGAAAATAACGAAAAGAACCTTGACGTCATCATCGACGAGACAAAGCGACTGACCGGTTTTGTAAACGATATACTCGACCTGTCCAAACTGCAAAGCGGCATAGACAGTATAAACGCCGAAAAGGTGAACCTGAACGAAATGCTCTCGTCAATAAAAGACAGGTATAACTCCATTCTCGGCGGCAGCGGCTATACCGCGGTTTATACGGCGGATAAGGAAGCGTTCATAAAATGCGACGAAAATAAAATATCAAGAGCGTTTTATAACCTCATCGATAACGCCGTCAACCATGCGGGCGAGGATAAGACGGTAAAAATCACTCAAAAGACCGTAGGAAATAAGGTCAGAGTTGAAATCTCCGACTCGGGAGAGGGAATACCCAAAGACGAGCTCCCGTATATCTGGGATAGATACTACCGCGCAAAAGAGAGCCATAAACGCTCGGTTGTCGGTTCAGGGATAGGACTTTCGATAGTAAAATCCGTGTTCGAAGCGCATAAACTTCTTTACGGAGTCGAATCCGGAAAGACCGAAGGAACGGTGTTCTGGGTGGAATTAGATATAGAGGAATAAAAAATCGACGTTTTGTTGTTGAAAAATACAAAAAGATTTTGTATAATAGGCATAGCAAATAACCGGAGATGAATCACATGACGAAAAAGAACGTTCTTCCGACCTATACCTTAAGCGAGGAACTCATAAATTCAATATCCCACGGCATAGGAACGGGCCTTGCCGTAGCGGCGCTCGTGCTTTGCGTCGTGCATTCCGCACTTTACGGAAACGCGTATTCCGTCGTTTCCGCGGCAATATACGGCTCGTCGCTCATAATTCTTTACTGTATGTCAACACTCTATCACGCCATAACAAACAGAACGGCGCGAAAGGTGCTGCGGGTTTTCGACCATAATTCCATATTCTTCTTAATAGCCGGTTCCTATACGCCGGTAACGCTCGTTACAATCCACGGCCCGCTCGGCTGGACGCTATTCGGAATAGTGTGGGGCTTTGTCGTTCTCGGAATAGTGCTCAACTCCGTCAGCGTCGAAAAATTCAAGATTTTTTCGATGGTCTGCTATATAGCGATGGGC
>JAGDBE010000047.1 GCA_017959195.1 Clostridia bacterium
AACCGCCGTCCCGCTCTGCTCGTTGTAACCGACATCGCGCAGGACAGACTTGACCGCGCGGGTGAAATTCTTTCCGTTGCGGAAGCGGAAAAACAGGGCGTAAAGCTCGTTTACCTCAATACCCGCGACCTCGACGCGAAAAAAGCGCTGCTTGACTGCAACAACGGTCAGAATTACGACGATATACTCGTATTTGCGCCCGTTCCGGCGCTTGTTGAACTTGCGGATTCCCTTCTTGCGAAAGACGGATGCCTGAATTTCTTCTCAGGCCCCGCGGACCCCGCTTTTTCGGCAAAATTCAACTTCTATAACGTTCACTACCTGAACACGCACGTCGTAGGAACTTCCGGCGGAAACACAGACGATATGCAGGAATCGCTCGATATGATGGCGGCAGGTCTTCTTGACCCTGCAATCCTCGTAACCCACGTCGGCGGCCTTAACTGCGTGCCCGAAACGACGCTGAATCTGCCCAACATCCCCGGCGGCAAGAAACTTATCTATACGCATATAGATATGCCGCTTACGGCAATTTCTGATTTCGAGGAAAAAGGAAAAACCGACCCGCTCTTTGCAAAACTCCACGAGATTTGCAGGGCGAACAACGGCCTCTGGTGCGCGGAAGCTGAAAAAACGCTTCTTGCCGCAAAACAGACCGACTAAAAACGATATAAGTGCGCCCCTGCGTCAGCAGGGGCGTCGGCCTTTGCTTTTTCGCGATTTTATCTTGATACTTTGAATATTCTATGATATAATACATTTGATTTTGTTAATTCTTTGGCAAGGGAGGGTTCGTTTTGCCGGAAAAAAGCCGAAAAATAAATAAAATATATGATTTTATGGCGAAAGCCGAGCAATGGACGCCTGTAAGCGCAATCCGGGGCGGTCTGCTTGCAATTACGCCGGTTCTTATCATAGGCGCATTTGCGCTTATTTTAAAAACGTTTCCCGTTTCTTTTTATCAGAACTTTATTACAACCTTCGCAAACGGACTTCTCTTATCGTTTTTTGATTTCATTTACAGCGCGACTTTCGGAGTTTTGAGTATTTATATGACGGTTTCCATAAGCCGCTCGTACGCACACATAAGATCAGACACGTCCGCTCCCGTAATAAGCGTTATTCTCGCTTCCCTTCTCTCGTTCTTCATTCTTGCGGGCGCGTATCTGCCGAATTTCGGTTCCGAAAGCGTAGGTCCGAAATCGATGTTCCTTGCGATTATTACCGGTATCTGGGCTTCCGCGCTTTACATAAGGTTTTACGACGCTTTGAAAAAACGCCAGCGCCAATTCTATTCAACGGGTGCTGACAGAGATTTCAACAGAATGCTCTCGTACCTTATTCCGCTTGCTTTGACGGCGATAGTCTTTGCGATTTTCAATACGGTTATCGTTTACGTCTTTAACGTTGATTCTTTCAGAATGCTTCTGGTTTTAGCGTTCGACAAACTTTTCTCCATCGGAAAAATCGGTTTCTTCAAGGGATTTTTCTTCGTACTGCTTTCGTCTGTTTTGTGGTTTTTCGGTATCCACGGAAGCGACACGCTCGAAAGCGTAATGCAAAACGTGTTTGCACCGGGGCTTGAAATAAACCGCGCCGCCATAGCGGTGGGAAACGCGCCTACGGAAGTGCTGAACAAGGTATTTTTCGACTGTTTTGTACTCATGGGCGGATGCGGCTCCGCAATTTGTCTGCTTATTGCAATACTCGTCTTTTCAAGGAACAGGGCGCGCCGCGGACTCGGTTTTGCAGCGGCTTTCCCGATGATTTTCAACATAAACGAACTTATGGTATTCGGACTTCCCGTTATTTTCAACCCCATAATGTTCATCCCCTTTGTAACCGTTCCTCTGGCATGTTACACTTTTTCGTATTTTGCAATATCCATAGGACTTGTCCCGATGATTACCCAGACTGTGGAATGGACGACCCCCATAATACTCGGCGGTCTTCATGCGACGGGCTCTGTTGCGGGAAGCCTGCTACAGATTTTCAACGTAATTATAGGAACGCTTATATACGTTCCGTTTATTCGCCTGCTTGACAAACGCGACGCGGAAAAATACCGCAGGGAATACGACTCCTTCGTCAACTATTTCCGCCGCAACGAATCGTCGATCTCGGGCATGCGGCTCACGGAGCAGAACAACGTTTACGGAGAATTTGCAAAATCTCTCTGCGCCGAGCTTGAGCACAGCCTTAAAAAGTGCATGATTCTTGCTTACCAGCCGCAATACGACTATGAGGAAAAATGCGTGGGCGCGGAGGTTCTGCTGCGGTGGAACCACCCGATTTACGGAACGCTCTATCCGCCTATCGTAATAAAACTTGCGGAAGAGGGCGGATTCCTGCCAGACCTCGAAGAAGCCATATTTACGCGCGCTTTGCAGGAAAGACCGAAAGTGCTTGAAAAATTCGGTGAAAACATTAAAATTTCGATAAACGTAACAGGAAAAACCATAGTTTCACAGCGTTATTTGCAGTTCTGCCAGAAGCTTGACGCAAAGGACTCATTCTCCGGCAAAAACCTCTGCCTTGAAGTTACGGAACAGGATTCGCTGTCGTTTGACGAAAACACCGTAACCACCTTCAAAGCATTGAAGGACCTCGGTTTGTCGCTTGCTATTGACGATTTCTCGATGGGACAGACTTCGATAAACTATCTCAAAGAAAACCTGTTCGATTTTATAAAGCTTGACGGCTCGCTTGTGAGAGAACTGTTTGACCGCAGCAACTGCAGAGAAATAATCATTTCGATATCCCGTCTTGCAAAGAGCCTGCATTTAAGCGTTATTGCGGAATACGTCGAGACAAAAGAGCAGCTTGACACCTTGCACGAAACGGGATGCGACTACTACCAGGGCTACCTGTTTTCACCCGCGGTATTCATCTCAGAAATCAAAAAATAAGAAGAAAATCTTCAAAAAAACGTTAAAAAACGGAGCAAATCACTGCTCCGTTTTTTTGTTATTCAAATACGTTATTTTAACAGTTTAACCATGCGTTTTGCTGCTTCTTCGGTGTCATAAAGGCTTCCGAACGACGAAAGTCTGAAATATCCTTCTCCGCATTTGCCGAATCCCTCTCCGGGGGTGCCGACAACCTGAATTTCGTGCAGCAGGTAGTCGAAAAACTCCCAGCTTCCCATTCCTTTCGGGCATTTCATCCAGATATACGGCGCGTTCTTGCCGCCGCAGTACCATATTCCGAGTTCGTCGAGCGCTTTCATTAGAATTTCCGCGTTTTGCTTGTATTTTTTGATGTTTTCCTTGATTTGCCTCTGTCCCTCGTCGCTGAAAACGGCGGCTCCGCCCTTTTGAATGACGTACGACACACCGTTCGTCTTTGTGGTGCGGTTGCGCACCCACATGGCGTTGAGATTCATTCCGTTTCTTTCAAGTTTTTTCGGAATTACGGTGTAACCGAGTCGTGTTCCCGTAAATCCCGCAGTCTTTGAAAGCGAGCAAATCTCGATTGCGCACGTCTCTGCGCCTTCAAGTTCGTAAATGCTGTGCGGAATATCTTCATCCTCTATAAACGCCTCGTATGCGGCGTCAAACAATATGAGTGCTCCCGTTTTGTCAGCATAGTCAACCCATTTTTGAAGTTTTACTCGGTCAAATACCGCGCCCGTCGGATTGTTCGGCGAACAGATATAAAGAATATCCGCGTCGGTGTTTTCGTCCGGCTCCGGCAAAAAACCGTTTTCCTCTCCCGACGGGAGATGTATGATTTTTCTGCCCGCCATGACGTTTGCGTCGACGTATGCGGGATAAGCGGGCTCAATCACGAGCGCGCTGTTTGATTTATCAAAAAGGTCGAGAATATCGCCGAGCTCGTCGCTTGCTCCGCTCGAAACGAATACCTCGTCGGACTGCAAACAGACTCCGCGCTTCTTATAGTACGAAGCGACGGCTTCTCTGTAAAACGGAGCCCCGCACTCCGGCATATATCCGTGGAACGTCTCCTTTTTCGACTGGTCGTCAACCGCTTCGTGAAGCGCCTTTATAACCTCATCGCACAGCGGAAGCGACACGTCGCCTATTCCGAGCCGCAGCACCTTTTTATCGGGATTTGCGTCGAGATACGCCTTCACTTTTTGCGAAATGTTGTAAAAGAGGTACGAATCCTTGAGTTCTGAATAATGTAAATTCGGTTTCAGCATATTGCGGTATCCCCCTCGTAAACCGTTTCGGCAGGTCCCGTCATGGTTATTCTGTTATCGGCTGACACGCATATTTCAAGCGTTCCGCCGTCAAGGTAAACCTTTATCGGTTTTCCGTAGTCGCAAAGTCCCTTGCTTACCGCCGCCGTGGCAGACGCGCATGCGCCGGTTCCGCAAGCCATGGTAATTCCGCTTCCGCGCTCCCAGACGCGCATGCGGAGCGCGTTTTGTCCTATAACTTCAACGAATTCCGCGTTCACTCCGTCGGGAAAATCCTTGTAATGCTCAACAAGCGGTCCTAAAGACGCGACAGACGTCTTTTCGGCGTCGGAAACGAATATTACCGCGTGCGGATTTCCGACCGACACGGGCGTGCAGGTAAGTTCTCCGTCGGAAAAGTACAGTTTTTTGTCCTCCGACACTTCGGCATACCCCATATCGACCGTAACGTATCTTACTTTTCCCGCGATAATGCGAAGGTCGAGCGTTTTAATTCCCGACAGCGTCTCCACAGTAAGATGCGTTTTGTCGGTATAGCCCTTGTCATAAAAATATTTTCCCACGCAGCGGACTCCGTTTCCGCACATCTTCGCTTCGCTTCCGTCGGCGTTGTATATACGCATTCTGCAATCGGCGATATCGGACTGTTCGATAAATATCATTCCGTCGGAGCCCGCGCCGAAATGTCTGTCGGAAAGCTTTGTGCAAAGCTCCGTTATATTTTCCGGGACCTTTCCGTAAACGTAAAGATAATCGTTTCCGAGTCCGTGCATTTTTGTAAAGTGCATATATGCTCTCCTTTCATTCTGCGTCTATTGTTGAAACTCCGAGGTTTACTTCTTCGAGCACGTCGAGCACCATGCGCACGGTGTCAAGAGAAGTAAGCATCGTTATATTGTTTAAAGCCGCACAGCGTCGGATTTCGACGCCGTCGCCGTAATGAATGCCCGAAAGAATGGCTCTTGTGTTTATGACGTAGCTTATATGTCCGGCCCTTATGGAATCGAGCACTTCGGTGCTTCCCTCGCTCGGCTTTCTCAAAATTTTCGTATGAATGCCGTTTTGTTCAAGCACCTCTCCCGTAAGGGAGGTCGCCTCGATATTGAAGCCCATATTGTAAAATCTGCGCACAAGCGGCACCGTTTCCTCCTTGTCCTCGTCGGCAACGCTGACGAGCACCGTTCCGTAGTCGAGGAGCGAAAGCCCCGACGCGAGCAGCGCCTTGTAGCCTGCGCGGTGCAGTTTGCCGTCATAACCTATCGCCTCTCCCGTGGATTTCATTTCGGGCGAGAGATACGCGTCCATTCCGCGCAGTTTCGAGAACGAAAAAACCGGAACCTTTACGTAATAACGCTTCTTTTCGTCAGGATAGCGTACTTGTATTCCCTGCTCTTCAAGCGATACTCCCAGCATCGCAAGCGTTCCCATATCGGCAAGTGAATATCCCGTAGCTTTTGAAAGGAA
>JAGDBE010000048.1 GCA_017959195.1 Clostridia bacterium
CGGTAATAATTGTCTCATAAAAAATCTGTCTTCTTATTCGTCTTCACGTATATTAAAAGAGCTGTCAACGTCAAACATCCCTAAAATCGAGCTCAACTCAAACCTCCCTCAGGCGCTCGTATATCACACTCACGCGACCGAAGCTTTTTCGCCCTACGACAACTTTTTTGATACAAGTTACACTTTTCGTTCTACCGATAACAACGAAAACATGGTACATATAGGGAATATTATCACAGAAACCTTAAACCAACATGGAATAAATACTCTCCACTCGGACGTCCAACACGATTATCCCCTATATAAAGGCGCATATACGCGAAGCGCCGTAACCATCAAAGATTATCTCACTTCCTGCTCGTCTTTAAAAATACTCCTCGACGTCCACCGTGACGCCATGCAGTCATCCGATACCTCTATTATAAAGCCCGTAGTTTCAGTCGACGGAGAGGATTGCGCGCAGATAATGATCATTGTTTGCAGCGGTTACGGAAAAGACGATTCCGTTTTCGACAATCTCAGATTTGCCGCCGATCTCCAATCAAAACTCGAATCCCTTTACCCCGGTATCACCCGCCCGATCCTGTTCGCAGACAGAAAGTATAATCAGGAGCTTTCGCCGTACGCTCTGCTTATCGAAATGGGTTCGCATGCAAATACTCTTAAAGAAGTCGAGCGTTCCGCCTTACTGCTCTCAAACGCCCTTTATCAGCTTCTCTGCGACTGATCCGTTGACCGCCGCCATACCGATAAATCGCAGCTGCGGCGCCATGCGACCCGTCTGAACACAAAAAAGTCAACAATAATACAAAATAACGCACCAATTTGACAACAAAAAACATTTTACATTTTCATAATACGTGTGTTAAAATTTACTTGTAAGCAGTAAACAAACTTACAAAAAATAAAGAAAGAAGGATCTTATTATGAAAAAAGGATTGATTGCACTGGCAATCATGTTGGCAGCGATATTGACGGTTTCAGTATTGACTCCCGCGTTTGCTGCAGATGAAATGGATTGTGTCGTATTATCAGGCGCATCCGCTGACGTCGGAATCGGTTGGGCCGGAGAAGGCGCTACAGTAGAAGCAAAAGGTTTATTTATCGGATACAATGCAAGTTCTGCTGAATACGATGAAGCAACGAAGTCCGTTAAATTTTTCGGCGCAGGAAATGCTGATGAACCCGGCGGATTTTACGTTCAGTTCTTTGCTGCAGTCGACGGAACTTACGATGTGAAACACGCAGATTATCCGTATATGGCGTTCTGCTATAAGACTGAAAATGCTAACGATGGTCTTTACATCCAACAGGGTGAAGCCGGATTAGGTTCCGGTGCTCCCGCAGGACAGGTCAATGAATTCACAAAAGTTGTCGGAGCTTCTCCTGATTCTTATATCATCAGTCAGGATCTGGGCGTAAACCTCAACATGAAATGCGTTGACTATGTCGCCGGCGTAAAAGATACCGTTGTATATTTCCAGTACATTGCGTTCTTCAAGACCGAAGCTGACGCCAATGCTTTTGATTATGACGCCTGGCTGAACGGCGGTGAGACATCCGAGCCTGAGGCTTCTGAGCCCGAAGCTTCCGAACCCGAGGCATCCGAACCCGAAACTTCCGAGCCTGAAGTTTCCGAACCCGAGGTTTCCGAACCCGAGGTTTCCGAAGTTGAGAACAGCGAAAGCGAAAAGCCCAACACCAACACCAGCGACGTCGCGATGATTTCCGGAGCTATTCTCCTTTGCGCGGCGGCTGCCGTTGCGGTAACGGTATCAAGAAAGCGTAAATAATCTTATTTCATGGATTTCCCTCTTCCAGCCTAGCAAGCGGTCGTTTTTCTGACGACCGCTTGCATTTTTTTAATTTTGCGGTATATTTATTTTAGCAGCACTGTTAAACAGGAGTAGTTTTTATGAAATTTTTACTTGCATCGGCATCTCCCCGCAGAAAAGAACTTTTTTCGCTTATCGCCCCGTCTTTTGACGTTATCGTCCCGGATATCGACGAAATTTTCCGCAAAGAACTCGGCGTAGGACCCGCCGTCGCCGCCATTGCTTCCGACAAAGCGCGGCGCGCCTTTGATCTTTCCGAGGACAGTAATTCTCCTCATTTCGTTCCCGACCGAAAAATCATCGTTGCCGCCGATACCGTCGTCGTCTCGGAAAAATCCGTCCTCGGAAAGCCGTCGTCTGAAGACGACGCGCGCGCCGCATTGAAAAAACTTTCCGGCAAAGTACACAGCGTAATAACCGGCGTTTCTTTGATCGCCGGCGACCGCGGGACGATCGTTTCCGAAGACACGTTTTTTGAAGAAACTTTCGTCGAGTTTTTTCCGCTTTCTTCCGAAGAAATAGAACGTTATATCAAAACCGGCGAGCCTTTCGACAAAGCAGGCTCCTACGGTATCCAGGGCAAAGGCGCTTTGCTGATAAAAGGTATTTCCGGCGATTATTTCAACGTCGTCGGTTTGCCCGTGGCAAGAATTTCCCTGAAAATTTCCGATATTATTTCCGGTTTTGAAAAGTAAAATGTAAAAATTTCTAAAATATTTGAAATATCCTGTTGTGTATCATTCATTTTAGGGTTATAATAAAA
>JAGDBE010000049.1 GCA_017959195.1 Clostridia bacterium
AACGATGCTTGCGAAAAACCAGGGAACAAGCAAAATTCTGGGGCTTGCGATAGGAAACGCGTATGCTGCGGTTTCCGGCGCGCTTATAGTGCAGAGCCGCGGAAACGTAAATCAGGGAATAGGCATAGGTATGGTGGTAATAGGCCTTGCGTCGCTGATTATCGGACTTTCGGTGTTCGGAAAGATAAAGTTTATGAAACCGACAACAATGGTGATAGGCGGCTCGATCATCTACCAGGCAAGCCTCGGCATTGCGGCGCTTATGGGCGTTCCGACGGTATACAACAAAATCATTATGGCGGCTCTGTTTACGGCGGCGCTGATTTTGAGCGGCAAACTCAAAAAGAAGAGAGGTGCCGAAAATGATTGAATTGCAAAACGTTTATAAAAGCTTCGTCGGAAGAGTCGACGTGGTAAAACTTTTTGAGGACTTCAGCTTTAACGTAAAAGACGGCTCGTTCGTGTCGATAATAGGCTCAAACGGCTCGGGAAAAACGACGCTTTTAAACCTTGTGTGCGGCTCGATTGCGCCGGACAGCGGAAAAATTCTCTTTGACGGCAGCGATTTTACGTCGGTGCCTGAATATAAGAGAAGCATGTATATAGGCAGAGTTCATCAGAACCCGCAGAACGGCACGTGTCCCGATCTTACCATTGTCGAGAACATGGCGCTTGCGGACAACAAGGGAAAGCATTACGGCTTTACGCCGGCGGTCAACAGAAAGCGCATAGATTATTACAAGGAGCTCGTGAGTGAGTGCGGAATGGGGCTTGAAAACAGGATGAACGTCAAGGTCGGCTCGCTTTCGGGCGGTCAGAGGCAGGCGCTTGCCCTTGTCATCGCGAACATGTCGGACAACAAGTTTCTTGTGCTCGACGAGCACACCGCGGCGCTCGACCCCAAAACGAGCGAAAACATCATGACCTTTACCGACAGAATAGTAAAGGAAAAGGGCATTACGACGCTCATGGTAACGCACAATCTGAGGTACGCGCTCGAATACGGCGACAGAATAGTCATGATGCACGAAGGAAAGATAGTCCTTGACAAAGAAGGAGAGGAAAAGAAGGCGCTTAATATTAACGACGTTCTCGGACTGTTCAACAGTATAAGCATAGAATGCGGAAATTAAAGTAAAGGAGAATGGATATGGAAAAAGTTTATGAATTCTTGAAGGAAGCGGGAACATACTATCTCGCAACGGTTGACGGAGACCAGCCGAGAGTTCGTCCTTTCGGCACGGTAAACATCTTTGAGGGAAAACTGTATATTCAGACCGGAAAGAAAAAAGACGTGTCAAAGCAGATCGCTAAAAATCCGAAAGTCGAAATATGCGCTTTTTCCGGCGGCAAATGGGTGAGAGTTTCGGGAAAACTCGTCGAAGACGACAGAGTTGAAGCAAAGAAAGCCATGCTCGACGCGTATCCCGAGCTTCGCGGAATGTATAACGAAAACGACGGTAATACACAGGTTTTGTACTTTGAAAACGCGAAAGCGGAATTCTCGTCGTTCACTGCTCCGCCCGAAAAAGTGGAATTTTAAAAATGAAAAAACCGAACCTTTCAGGTTCGGTTTTTTTACTTTATAACCGTTAAGAAACCTTTTTGAAATAATAGCGGCAGACAAAGCCGTCGTCCGCGGAGCCGTCATACAGGATAATGCCGCCGTCGTCCGTCATATAGCCGACGTAAACCTTGTTAATGCCTATCATTTTTTTGATCGCGTTTTCCTCGTTAATCTGGATTTCCATTTCAAGACCGAGTTCTTCAAAGCTCGGCAGCCAGTCTTTTACTTCGTCTGTCGGGGCGCTCCACGTTATTTGAACTTCTTCGTCGCCGTCGCGCCACGTTCCTTTTTTGCCTTTTTCCAGGGTAAACTCATAATCTCTTACGCTGCCGTCGCCTTCTTCGAAGTTGTACATAAGTAATCCCGACCACTCGTGAGCGTATGTTCCCGCGTATTTTTCGGCAAGCGGGTCGGAAAAAATCCCGTCAAGCACGCCGCATGACGTAAGAAAACAACACAAAACCGCAACGCATACGAGCAACGATACCGAAATAATTCTCTTTGACTTTTTCATGGTTTTCCCTCCGTTTTTCAAATTTTTACATAAATATTATATAATACAAATCCGCATTTTTCAAGAAAAATCGTTTTCGGCCGACGGAATGATTATAAAAACAAATATTTTATATATATTTTTTCATTGAAATATGTTATAATAAAAAATGTAAAACCAGGTCATTCCCGTTTGACGTTTGATACAGGAGGACGTGTCATGGAACAATTTTCGGTATTTGAAGTACCCGCAAGCGAGCCGCTCGCCTCGCGTATGCGGCCGGCAAGCTTAGATGAGTTCGCGGGACAGACGCATCTCATCGGAGAAGGAAAAATTCTGCGTAAAATGATAGAAAACGACAATATTTCGTCAATGATATTCTGGGGCCCTCCGGGAGTAGGCAAAACGACTCTCGCAAGAATTATCGCAAAGCAGACGAAGTCGGAATTCATAACTTTTTCCGCGGTAACGTCGGGAATAAAGGAAATAAAAAAGGTTATGGAGGACGCCGACAGCAATAAAAGGCTCGGAATCAAGACCATAGTGTTTGTCGATGAAATTCACAGATTCAATAAAGCGCAGCAGGACGCGTTTCTGCCGTTTGTCGAAAAAGGGTCTATCGTCTTAATAGGCGCAACCACCGAAAACCCGTCGTTTGAAGTTAATAACGCCTTGCTTTCAAGGTGCAGGGTGTTCGTGCTCAAAGAACTTACAAGCGATGAAATTATGGGTTTGCTTAAACGCGCGCTGACTGACAAAAGGGGATTCGGCAAGGAAAAAGTCAATATTTCGGAGGATAATCTGAGAATGATTGCGGGCTTTGCCAACGGAGACGCGAGAATCGCCCTTACAGCCCTTGATATGATAGTCATAAACGGCGATACCGACGAAGAAGGAAATATCAATATTTCCGACGGCACCGTCGAGGAGTGCCTTACCAAAAAGACGCTGCTTTACGATAAAAACGGCGAGGAACACTATAATATAATTTCGGCGCTCCATAAATCAATGAGAAACAGCGACCCCGACGCGGCTGTCTATTGGCTGTCCAGAATGCTGGAAGCGGGTGAGGATCCGATTTATCTTGCAAGGAGAATATGCAGATTTGCAAGCGAAGATATAGGACTTGCCGATACGAACGCGCTCAACGTTGCGGTAAACGTATATCACGCCTGCCATTTTATAGGGATGCCGGAATGCAGCGTTCACCTTGCGGAAGCGGTTATATACATGTCTCTCGCACCCAAATCCAACGCCTGCTATAAAGCTTATACGTTTGCGTCGGGCGACGCAAAAAAAATGCTTGCCGAACCCGTTCCTCTCGTAATAAGAAACGCCCCGACAAAACTGATGCAGGAGCTGGATTACGGAAAGGGGTATCAGTACGCTCACGACACCGAGGATAAACTCACGAATATGGAATGCATGCCTCCGTCGTTGAAGGGAAAAACGTATTATTATCCCACTACGCAGGGAAATGAGATAAAATTTAAGGACAGGCTCGAAATGATTAAAAAATGGAAAAAAGAGCACGCCGGCAAGCGGTAAAAAAGAGTGAATTTCAAAAGCGGCGGCTTATAGAAATTAAAGCCCGACACGAAAACGTGTCGGGCTTTTGTTGCAAAAAGAAAAAACCGGCTGAAACAGTCGGTTTTTTACGAATAAGTGCGGATAATCTCTTCCGCAACCTGATTTTTCGGAATGCAGCGGTCCATCGCCTGTTTTTCTATGTATCGGTGCGCGTCGCGCTCCTCCATCTTGAGCTCGCTTATGAGCAGCCATTTCGCGCGGTTTACAAGGCGGATTTCGTTCATTTTTTCCTCTATGGAAAGCGTTTTTTTCTCGTTTTTCCTTATTATTTCGCGCGCGCTTATGAGCCAGCCCGTCGCCGCGCTGAAAACCGTCCTTGAAATCGGCTTCTGCATTAAGAAAACGCCGTGTTCAGCAAGTTTATCGTATGCGTCGTCGTACTGCTCCGGCCTTGCCAGAAACAAAACGACTGTGTTATACGAGTTTTCGGTATCTATCGCAAAAAGCATGCCGGTATCGTCGGGAAGCGGGGAATTTACTATGATAAAATCAAAATCCCGCTCCGACACCGCTCTTTTTGCGGCGCTTACGTTGGAAACGGTATTTATCGACGAAAAAGTGGGGAGGGGAAGAAATTCGGGCAGAGTTTGATTGAATTTTTCCGATGCCGAGACTACAAGAACGCTGTACGTTTTCTCTTTCAGACTCAAAAACCGCCCCTCCTTTTCGCAAAATTTTAAAAAAGATTATTTTTCGCAGTAGATATCGAGTATTTCCTTCGGAACGTATTTCTTTATGAATTCGTCGTCCTTTGATACCGCTTTTGCTTCATCAAGGTTTGACGGAAGCTTTGAAAGCGAAGACAGCAGTTTTTCGTCTGCCTTGAACAAATTTACGTCAAGCGGTTCGGGAAGCGAGAGCTTATTTTCTATGCCGTAAATGCCTGCCCTTATGAGAAGCGAAAACGCGATATACGGGTTTGCGGCGGGGTCGGGAGAGCGCAGCTCTGCGCGGCGGAATTCCTTTGACGCCGCCGGAATGCGTATGAGCTGGGAACGGTTTTCGGCGGACCACGAAACGTATCCGGGCGCCTTTTTCTGTCCGAGTCTCTCATACGAATTTTCATCCGGATTCAGGAAAACGGTCATGGGAACCGTCTTTTCAAGAACACCCGCTATCATTTGGCAGAGTTTTTCGTCCGAATCGTCGGGACGTACCGACATATTGATATGGAAGCCGTTGCCGGGCTTGTCTGAGAGCGGTTTCGGCGAAAAGTCGGCATAAAGTCCGTTTCTGCGCGCGACCGTCTTTACTACCGTCTGGAACGTCATTACGTTATCGGCGGCTTCAAGCGCTTCGGTATAGCGGAAATCTATCTCGTTCTGTCCCGGGCCCTCCTCGTGATGAGAGCTTTCCGGGCGGATTCCCATCTGTTCGAGCGTCAAACATATCTCGCGGCGCACGTTTTCGCCCTTGTCTTCGGGAGCGATGTCCATATAGCCGGCATTGTCGTAAGGCGTCTTTGTCGGCATATTCTTTTCGTCGAGCTCAAAGAGATAAAACTCCTGCTCGGCGCCGAAATAGAATGTCAGTCCCGCCGCTCTTGCATCTTCCTCGGCTTTTTTGAGCATGCTTCTCGTGTCGCATTCAAATAGTCTTCCGTCGGGGTATCTTATCGAGCAGAACATGCGCACGACCTTGCCGTGCTCCGGGCGCCAGGGAAGCCACGTCAGCGTTTCGGGGTCGGGGTGGAGAAAGAGGTCGGAATGAGTCTCGTCTCCGAAACCGGTTATAGCCGAAGCGTCGAACGCGATGCCGTGCTCAAACGCGCGCGGCAGTTCGTCGGGCATTATGGAGATATTCTTTTGTTTGCCGAACACGTCGCAAAAGGCAAGACGTATAAATTTCACGTCCTCCTCGGAAACGTATTGCAGGACCTCTTTTGCTGAATATTTCATGATATCCTCCCGTTTTTCTTCAATTTGCCACATACAGCTGTTTGTATGGATTCTTACTGTCCGGAGTTACGATTGAAAAGGGGGAGTCCATTATTTCGGACTCGTTTTCCCCGAACAGTTTGCAGTATTCGGACACGTATTTTCTTATTTCGCTCATATCTTCTGTTTCTGCCGGCCGTGCGGTGACCTGATTCGGAAACTTTATATCCTTCCAGTCGGAGCGGAGAATCATTTTTCCGCCGTGCATGCCCGTGCAGGGGAAGTTGCCGACGATTCTTTTGCCGCCT
>JAGDBE010000050.1 GCA_017959195.1 Clostridia bacterium
CATTAAGTTTACCGCCGATACAGCGACCGCAACTACTATGAGAAACGCTGATATCCGTATTACGATTTTCTTTTTTGACATCGTTTTTCTCCTTTTCCGCTTTTTTTAACTGTCGCTTTTTTCGCTTTTCGGCGAGATGTTCGGTGAGTTTTCTTATCGGTTTTATTATAACACAGATTACTTTCAAAATCAAGTGCGCGACGGCGTTTGATATTTTCAAAATGAATTTTCTTGCCGTGAATTTATAAGCAATTATACCAAGAATCACGCCTATCGGCACGGCAACTCTGAATTTTCCGTCGTTAAACCTGTAAATGAGCAAACACAGAAACACGCCGGCAATCGAACAGAACAGAAAATCGTATATAAACACTGCAACTTTTTTCGATCCGAAAATTTTGAAAACAAAGCTGAAAAGGTCGTAAGTCAACCCGAACATATACCCTGCGGCAACCGACACGAGCAGTAATACTGCCAGTCCCTCCTGAGATATCTCCATCAGCTCTTCTTCCCGAAAATGCTCCGTTTTGTGCCGAGCTTTTTGTCGTAGTAATTTATTGCCTGCACGTTTCCCTCGACTGCAACGTCGCCTTTTGCCGTATCAAGAACGGTTATTTTCAGTCCACTGCCGTCAATTATAAGTTCTCCGCAGACCGTGTTCAGCTTTATCGTTGTATCATCGAAGCTATCGACGTCCTCAACTCCGCTCACGGTGAGCGTTTTGCGGTTTTTAAGACTTATTTCGTGCGAAGTTTTGTTTTGTATATTTTCGGACATAAAAACCTCCCGTTTTGCATTTTATCTCTAAAATCTATGCGGAAGGTTTTTACTTTATTCTATTATCATTCTATTATTTCGTACATTTCGGTCGCTTCGTCCTTTTTGACGAATTCTTTTACGCTTTTCACTCTGAATTTAAGCGACCTCTGACCGAAGGTTATTTCGACAATATCGCCCTCTTTGACCTCATAAGACGCTTTTGCGCGTCTGCCGTTGACGGTAACGTGTTCGGCGTCGCAGGCCTCATTTGCAACCGAACGGCGTTTGATTATTCTCGAAATTTTCAAAAATTTATCTAATCTCATAATATCTCCGAAAGTTAAAAGGCCATGAGTTAAAAATCTCACGGCCTTTAGTTACAAGCAAATTAGTTGATCGCGTCCTTGAGAGCTTTTCCAGCGGAGAATGCCGGGCGTTTCGCGGCTTTGATCTTGATCTGCGCGCCGGTCTGAGGGTTGCGGCCCTGTCTTGCAGCTCTTTCTTTTACGTCGAAAGATCCAAATCCGATGACCTGAACTTTGTCAGCCTTCTTGAGAGCTTCGGTGATAGCTTCAAAAGTTGCGTTAACGGCTGCTTCAGCGTCTTTCTTCTTAAGGCCGGCTTTCGCGGCTACGGCTTCGATCAATTCTGTCTTGTTCATAACAATTCTCCTTAAATTTTTTGTGTCGCGTTCTAAACGCTTCATCTGTTACTATATTAACACAATTTTCCTGTAATTTCAATAGGTTTTTCACATATTTTTCACGTTTTTTTCAATTTTTTTGTGCTTTTTGCTTATTTTTATCCCAAATTTTGTCAAGTTCGGTCATATTAAGGTCGGCTATGTTCTTTTTTTGCGCTATAACCTCGTTTTCAAGCGTCTCAAAACGGTCTATAAACTTGTCCGTTGCGGCGTTCAGAGCCCTTTCAGAGACCACTCCGAGCTTTCTTGAAAGCGACGTAACGGTCAGCAAAAGGTCGCCGGTTTCTTCAAAAATACTGTCCTCGTTACCCGACCTGAACGCCTCGTAAAGTTCGGCGCGTTCTTCGTCGAGTTTTTGAAATACCGCTTCTGCATCGGGAAAGTCAAAACACTTCGCTTTTTTGCCGACCTTCTCTGCTCGCATAAGCGCAGGCAACTGTTTCGGAACCGAGCGGAGTTTCGATGTTACGGTCTCGCGGCTCTTCTCTTCACTCTTTATTTTATCCCAGTTTTCAAGCACTTTTTCAGGCGTGTCGGCAAAAACGTCGCCGAAAACGTGCGGGTGACGGTGAACGAGTTTTCTCGAAACGCCGTCTATAACGTCGTCTATGTTGAAATTCCCCTGCTCTTCCTCAATTCTCGCGTGAAAAAGCACCTGCATCATCACGTCGCCGAGTTCCTCGCAGAGCAGTTTTTTATCGCCGTTGTCAATGGCTTCGATGACCTCGTAGGTCTCCTCGATAAAATTGTCGCGAATCGACTCGTGCGTCTGCTCTGCGTCCCAGGGACAGCCGCCCGGCGCGCGGAGAGTTGCCATTATATCGACAAAATCGTGAAAGTTGTATCTTTCCTTGTTTTTGAGTTCTTC
>JAGDBE010000051.1 GCA_017959195.1 Clostridia bacterium
GGGCTTCTCGCGCTGCTTTATTCGTTCCTCACCGTAACGCTCCACGCGAACCAGAACGTTACGGGACTTGCGATAACGACGTTCGGAACGGGATTCGGCGACTTTTTCGGCGGCTCCATTACCAAAATATTCGGCGAAGGCGGAAACCTTTCGGTAAAAACCACCGCCGACTACTTCAAGACGACGCTTCCGTTTGCAAACAGCCTCGGCGACTTCGGAAAAATATTCTTTTCCTACGGATTTTTAGTGTATCTTGCGATAATAATCGCAATAGTCGCCGCAATAGTGCTTAAAAAGACGCGCGTCGGACTCCATCTGAGGGCTGTCGGCGAAAATCCCGCAACGGCGGACGCCGCGGGCATAAACGTAACAAAATATAAGTATCTCGCAACCTGTATCGGCGGAATTGTCGCGGGCTTCGGCGGACTTTACTTCATAATGGACTATACCGGCGGTTCGTGGACGAACGGCGGCTTCGGCGACAGAGGATGGCTTGCTATAGCGCTCGTAATATTCGCGCTCTGGAGACCGAATCTCGGCATAATCGGCTCGTTCATTTTCGGAGGATTGTATATCGCGTACTCGTACGTTTCGGGTCTGAGCAGGGCGTCGATAGCAATATTCAATATGCTTCCGTACATTGTTACGATCGTCGTTCTCATAATCACGAGTATGAGAAACAAAAAAGAAAATCAGCCGCCTCAAAGCCTCGGACTTTCGTATTTCAGGGAAGAGCGGTAAAGAAAAATAAAACACGACCTGAAAAGGCCGTGTTTTTTTGTCCGAAAATTTACAATAACGTGGAATAAAGTATTGAAACTTGCGGAAAAATATGTTATTATAATTATGTATAAGTATGTACAGGCATAAAAATCAAAAAATCAGAGGTGAAGCGGTTGAAGGCGTTCTTTATAGTTTTAATCTCTTTTTTTGCCGTAATTCTGCTGCTTTTGCTGATGAAATACACTTTTATTGTGTCGTATAACGAGGATTTTTCCGCATATCTGAAAATAGGGTTTATAAAGTTAAATATCAAAAAGCTCGTTTTCAATAAAAAGAAAAAGAAAGCGAAAAAGATAAAATTCGACGGAAATTTCGACCTCCTCGACGGAAAAACAGAGGAAAAACCGAAAAAAGAAGCAAAACATAAGTTTTCCGACGGAAAGAACAATGAAAAAACGGCGCCGGAAGCAAAGAAAAGCGGGGAAAAGAAGTCGGCTGCCGAGGTCATACAGACATACATTGACCTCTTTTCGGATACCTTTTCTGTTTTTGCAAAATATGCGAAATTAAAGGTGTCAAAACTGAAAATCACCGTTTCTTCTCCGGAGCCCGACAAAACCGCTTTGATGTTCGGAAACGCAAATACCGCGATGAGCGCGTTTTTGTACGTTTGCAGAAGGTATAAATTTTTGGAAACAGACGATAAAAATATCGGAGTTTATTCGGACTTTTTGGAAAATAAACCGAAAGCCGACGTGAAGGTCTCGCTTTCGCTTTTGGGATATCAGGCGGTAATATGCGCCTTGTCCGCATTAAATGCTTATAATAAAATTAAGAATACAGGAGGAAGCAAGTATGGAAAAACAGTCAATGAGTGAAATCATTAAGCAGACGTTAAAGCAGGTAAACGATATTGCCGACACCAAAACCGTAATCGGCGACCCCATAACGCTTATTGACGGAGTAACCATAATTCCCGTTTCCAGAATATCGGTAGGAACCGCGCTCGGCGGCGGAGAATACGGAAATAAGAAGCAGAACAAAAAGGAAAACGAGGAAAAAGTGATAAGCGACAATTTCACGGGCGGCGGAGGAACGGGAATTTCCATAATCCCCGTTGCGTTTCTGATAATTACTGCCGACGGAGAGGCAAAACTTCTCAATGTAGGCGAAAACACGGGCTATTTAAGCTCCGCGATAGTAGGCGCCGCAAACGGAATAGATACCGCGCTCGATAAGGCGCCGGATATCATAGAAAAAGTAAAGGAATTGTTCAAAGGAAAGAA
>JAGDBE010000052.1 GCA_017959195.1 Clostridia bacterium
ATTCCAGTATCTCGACGCGGTGAGAAATACCTTCACGACGTCGCCTCAGTCGGAACTTGCGGAAATAGACGTATATCCGACGCCGGCACAGCTCGACAGAGTTACGCACATGTATCCTCAGTACAGACACCTCTTAAGAAGAAATAAGGCGCTCGACTTCGTTGACGCAACGTCAAACGCACAGACGCAGTCCTACTACCTCATAGACTTCGCAAACGACTCGTCGATTTCGGCTTCGTCCGGATGGATGTCAGGCGCAACGAACGTAGGACGCAACGCAAACGGCGCTTACGGAACGACGAACGTGCGCAGAGGACAGGTTAACCTTACCATCAACAGCATCAACTCGACAATTTCAAGTAAGTTCTCGTCAGGCGGACTGCCGACGGGCTCGATAGACCAGATAATAATTACCGCAAAGATTCCCGTAGGCGCAAACCTCAAGATCTACTACGCGACAAGCGCAAGCTCGGGACTCGCCGAAAGCAAGGCATATACCTTCCCGACATCTACGGTATACGATTACGTACAATACAGTGTAAGCAAATCCGATCTGAGAAACTTCAGCGGCAACCTCACACAGCTCAGACTCGACCCGCAGCAGGATCAGGGCACTCAGTTCTTTATCAAGTCCATCGACTTCAGATCCTCGGTTGCAGGCCAGGGACAGATTTCCAAGACAATCAGCATAAACGGCAAGTCGGCGACGGTAGCATATCTGCCGCAAATGACGGATACCGGCGACCTCCTCGTACCGTTTGAACCTGCAACGGGCCTTGACTTCTTACTCAACACGTTCCACCTGTGGGATAAGGATAACAAACAGCTCACGCTCAACTTCATCGGACACACCATGGTATTCACGGTAGGCTCGGATAAGTGCATAATCGACGGCGTAGAAACCGACCTCGGATACACCATTTACGACAAAGACCAGCTGCCCATGGTACCGATTAACCTGATATGCTCGGTAAACGGATATACGTACAATCTCACAAGCTCGAGCGGCACGAGAAGAATTACGATAGTTACGCCGGCAAAGGCATATTACGACCAACTCAACCAGATTATCGCGAACAGAGTTCCCGGTAAGTGGGAATTCGACGTTCCGGGCGACACGGAAAGCTGGAAGTCCGAATTTATGAGCCTTAACGTTTCCGACGGCTACATGAGATGCCAGTCGATTTCGTCAAGCAACCTCGACCCGATGATCATACTGCCGAGCACAAGCATCAGCACGTCGGGCAAGACCAAGGCGGAAATCAGGGTAAGATATCAGTACAGCGCATCCTCGAACCATAACTTCCAGATATTCTTTGCAACGGCAAACGGCAACTGGTCCGAAGCCAACGCAATCAATATCAGTCTTCCTTCGAGAGATACGAATGACGGATGGGTAACCCTTTCGGTTAACGTTCCTTCATCGTTCACGAGTATGGGAACGGTAAGAGCGCTTCGTATCGACCCGTTCAACGCATTCGGCTACATCGACATAGACTATATCAGAATAACCTGATAACTTAAAATCATAATCAAAAAGCGGTAAAACCGAAAGGTTTTACCGCTTTTTTGCGCGCATATATTCTTATTTTGTTATTTTACGGTTCATAAAAAGCGGCTGAAAAAACAGAACGTTTGTGCTATAATAAAAGCAAAAAAGGAGGGAATAAAAACGGTAAGCTGTTTTAAAGGAAACTTCAAACTGACCTGTATAAGAGGTTACAGAATAATGGACGGCAAAAGGGAATACCATAAAGGCATAGACCTTGTCGGACTTGACGATAAAACCGTGTATGCCGTGGAAGACGGAGTTGCCCGTACCGCATACCAGAAAGACGGCGCGGGAAACTACGCCGCCGTAACTATGAGCGACGGCAGACGCGTTTTCTATATGCATCTCGGCTCTTTTCTGATAAAAAACGGAAAAACCGTAAAAAAAGGCGAGCCCATAGGAATTATGGGAAATACCGGCAAATCTTACGGAGCGCATACGCATCTTGAACTGAGACCGGCGGGAAACGGCGCAGACAGTCTTGATATATGCGAATTTACGGGAATTCCGAACAAAGTCGGAAGATATTTTTACGATATGAACGAGGAGGAAGATATGACGCAGGAAAAGTTTAACGAAATGATGGAAAACTACCTTTCTTCAAGGGAAAAAGACGCGCCGTCGGCATGGTCGGAAGGCGCAAGACGTTTCTGCGAGGAAAAGGGAATAATTAAAGGCGATGAAAACGGAAACAAGAAGTATAATATGTTCGTAACAAGAGAAGAGCTCGCCGAGATAATAAGGCGCGTCTCAAAGGATATAAACGCATAAAATACTTGACAAAAAGCAAAAACGGTAGTATAATTCCATTGATTGATAAATAAAATAAGTAAAGACTGTGAAAAAGACAAAAGGATTCTGATAAACAGAGATCCGCGACATGGCTGAAAGCGCGGAAAACAGAAATCTTACCGCTTTTGAGTCCCGAAAAGGCAGCAATTTTCGGCGTATGACCGCGTTAAGGCGAAAAGAGGGTGCATTTATGCACTGAACTCGGGTGGAACAGCGTGTTTTTGCGCCCCGTATACGGTTTTTCCGTATACGGGCTTTTTTGTTATAAAAATAAATAAAAAATTATAAATTTTGGAGGAAAAACAAAACTATGTTGAATCTTGTTCTGAAAGACGGAAGCAATCTGGAAGTTGAAGAAGGGATAAGCGTTTTCGAGGCGGCGGAAAAGATAAGCGCAGGCCTTGCGAGAAACGCCCTTGCGGCTCACCTCGACGGAGAGCTTGTCGAAATGAATTCCAAACTCGAAAAAGGCGGAAAAATCGAATTTCTGACGTTTGACGACGAGGACGGAAGAAAGGTTTACAGACACACCGCGTCGCACGTGCTCGCGCAGGCGGTAAAAAGACTGTACCCCGAAGCAAAACTCGCAATAGGACCCGCGATTGACAGCGGATTTTATTACGACATCGACACAGAAGTTCCGTTTACTCCGGAAGTTTTGGTCAAACTCGAAGATGAGATGAGAAAAATCATAAAGGAAGACTATAAACTCGAAAGAAAAGTCATGCCGAGAGAAGAGGCCGTGAAATATATGGAAGAAAAGGGCGAACCTTATAAGGTTGAGCTCATAAACGACCTTCCCGAAGACAGCATAGTTTCGTTTTATACCCAGGGCGAGTTTACCGACCTCTGCGCAGGCCCGCACCTGCCTTCAACGGGAAAATTAAAGGCAATTAAACTCATGACGTGTACCGGCGCGTATTGGAGAGGCAGCGAGAAGAATAAAATGCTGTCGAGAGTGTACGGAACGGCGTTCCCGAAGCAGAGCGAGCTCGACGCATACCTGCTGCAGATAGAGGAAGCGAAAAAGAGAGACCACAGAAAGCTCGGCAAGGAACTCGGAATATTCGCGCTGTTCGAAGAGGGACCCGGCTTCC
>JAGDBE010000053.1 GCA_017959195.1 Clostridia bacterium
AAGAGGGGCTTTATCGCCGTAAAACCGAACTGCTCCATTCAGAGCTACTGCCCGCTTCTCACTCCTTTGAGAAAATTCGGCATAAAGGAAGTCGTTGTCTGCACGTATCAGGCAATTTCGGGCGCCGGCAAGACCTTCAAAGAGTGGCCGGAAATGATTGACAACGTAATCCCCTTCATCGGCGGCGAAGAAGAAAAGAGCGAAAACGAGCCGCTTAAAATCTGGGGCGAAATAAAAGACGGAAAAATAGTAAACGCTTCCTCTCCCGTAATCACGTCGCAGTGCATACGCGTTCCCGTAAGCGACGGACATATGGCCGCCGTATTCGTAAAATTCGAAAACAAGCCCTCAAAAGAGGAAATACTGAATATATGGAACGATTTCGGTAATGACGTCAAAAAGGAGTTCAATCTCCCCTCGTCTCCCGAAAAGTTCATAAGATATTTTGAAGATGACAACCGTCCGCAGACAAAGCTCGACAGAGATTTGGACAAAGGAATGGCTATTTCCGCAGGAAGACTTCGCGAAGACAAGATATACGACTACAAGTTCGTCGGACTTTCGCACAACACGCTCAGAGGCGCCGCAGGCGGCGGCGTGCTTATAGCGGAATTCCTTGCGGCAAAAGGATACATTACGAAAAAGCAGTAAACCGGGGATAACAATGGAAGAAAAAATAACGGTAAAGGATTTCTTATCCGAAACAACGACGCTTGACAAGCTTTCGGTCGGCGAAAGCGGTATCATATCCGAGGTAGGCGGCGAGAAATTATTGCGCCACCGCCTTCTCGACATGGGACTTACCCCGAAAACGCGCGTTTTTCTTAAAAAAATCGCGCCGCTCGGCGACCCGATTGAACTTACGCTGCGCGGATACGAACTCACGCTCAGAAAAGAAGACGCCGCTCAAATCCGCATAATCAAGGAGCAAAGCGGCAGTCAAGTTGAAAAGGAAGACAAAGAATAATGACTTTTGCGCTTATAGGCAACCAGAATTCCGGAAAAACTACTCTTTTCAACCAGCTTACCGGAAGCAACCAGCACGTCGGAAATTTTCCGGGAGTAACGGTCGAAAAAAAGGAAGGCGTCCTGAAGAAAAACAAAGACGCCTCTATCGTTGACCTGCCCGGAATATATTCCCTTTCTCCCTACACCTCCGAAGAGGTGGTAACGAGGGATTTTCTCTTAAAAGGCAGACCCGACTGCATAATAAACATAATCGACGCGACGAATATCGAGAGAAACCTTTATCTAACGCTTCAGTTAATAGAACTTGAAATGCCGATGGTAATCGCACTTAACATGATGGACGAGGTGCGCGCAAACGGAAACTCGATTTACGTCGACAAGCTCTCGTCCGAGCTCGGCGTTGCCGTCGTTCCCATTTCGGCAAGCAAAAACGAGGGCGTTGACGAGCTTGCGGAAACCGCAATAAAGGTTGCGCGCGCAAAAAAACCGCCGCAGAAGCTGGATTTCTGCTCCGGCGACGTTCACCGCGCGATACACTCGGTATGCCACATTATAGAAGACCATGCGCAGAGAATAAACGTTCCCGTGCGCTTTGCCGCCACCAAACTTATTGAGGGCGACGAGCCAATGCTTGCTTCTCTTGAACTGTCTACTAACGAAATTGATATAATCGGGCACGTTGTAGACGAAATGCAGACAAATCTCGGCACAGACCGCGAGGCGGCGCTTGCCGACATGCGTTACGAGTACATTGAAAATCTTTGCAGAATCTGCGTTAAAAAAGTAAATTCCACGACAAAAGAGCAAATTCGTTCCGAGAAAATCGACAGGGTTCTCACGAGCAAATATTTTGCGATTCCCATTTTCCTTTGCATTATGATTTTCGGCTTCTGGCTGACTTTCGGACCCTTCGGCGGAACGCTTTCCAACCTGTTTTCACTTGGAATTGAAAAATTTACGGACATGCTCGATTCCGTTCTCACAAATGCGGAAGTGGCTCCCGCGCTGAAATCCTTAATCATTGACGGAATCTGCTCGGGCGTCGGAAGCGTGCTTTCGTTCCTTCCTACAATAGTCGTTCTGTTCTTCTTCCTTTCAATTCTGGAAGACACGGGATATATGGCGAGAATTGCGTTCGTAATGGACAAATTACTAAGAAAAATCGGACTTTCCGGACGCTCTTTCGTGCCAATGCTCATCGGTTTCGGCTGTTCTGTGCCTGCGATAATGGCGACACGTACCCTTTCGAGCGAGCGCGACAGAAAAATGACGATTTTGCTTACCCCGTTCATTTCCTGCAGCGCAAAACTCCCGATTTATGCGATTTTTACGCAGGTTTTCTTCCCGAATCACGCCGTTTTGGTAATGAGTTCCCTTTATTTCGGCGGAATTTTGGTCGGAATAATTACGGCAAATATTCTCAACCGCACAAAATTCAAAGGGAAGCCCATTCCTTTCGTCATGGAGCTCCCCTCTTACAGATTTCCTTCTTATAAAAACGTTATTTTACATATGTGGGAAAAAGCTAAAGATTTTATCGTAAAAGCTTTTACGATAATCTTTATGGCGACCATAATAATATGGTTCCTGCAGGCGTTCAACTACAAATTTGATTTTGTATCCGACACGTCGGAAAGCATGCTTGCGTCTATTGGCAAGTTTCTTTCCCCGCTCTTTGCACCGCTCGGATTTTCAAGCTGGAAATCCGTAACCGCGCTCATCACCGGACTTACCGCAAAAGAAGCGGTAATCAGCACGTTCCGCGTTCTTCTCGAAAGTCCCGCAACGACATTTGAAGCAGCCCTTCAAGGCGAATTTTCGTCTATTGCCGCAGTTATATCGTTCCTTACGTTTACGCTTTTATATATGCCGTGCGTTGCAACCATGGCGGCGATAAAGCGGGAACTCGGTTCAACGCTCAAGTCGGCGCAGATGATGCTGTGGCAGACCGGAATTGCGTGGATCTGCGCGTTTGTCGTTTACAGAATCGCTTTGCTTTTCGTGTGAGGAAATATGGTAAACGTTATTATAATCGCTGTTCTTTGTATTGCCGTATGCGCGTCGCTTGTATACGTCATAAAGCACAAGGGCTGCTCATGCGGCTGTTCAGACTGCGCAAAGAACTGCAAATCAAGAAGCAAGGACAATTAAAAACTGACACGGGCTTTCTTTTTGAAAGCTCTTGTTATTCTTACGGCTCGATATTCTTCGTTATCTCCTTTGACACCTTGGAGCCGTTATAAATCTTATACGAGCAGTATTCTTTATACTCGCTTCCGTTAAATTTATCGATATACAAAGTATAAGTCTTTCTGTCGTCGTCGCTGCCGTAGGTCAGTTCTATGTCTTTAAAGCACATTCTCATATAGCAGTAGTCGCCTTTGGTCTTGCGCTCGAAGAAATAGTCGTCATAGACGTTGTTTTTATCGTCGATAAGGCGGAACACGAACGGGTCCTCCCCGTTTTCGCCCCTGTGAGCGATGCTCTTATTGTATTTTACGGAAAACTGCAGTTCCTTTGCCGTTTCGATATGATAAAGGTAGTTGAATTCGATAAGTCTTCCCTCTTCGACGGCAACCCAGGAGCGCTCCATTCCGTACTGCAAAACCTTAAAGTTTTCGGGGTCGCTTTTATACGCTTCTATATAGGTATCGTCCTTCAGTATTTTTGACACGATTTTATCGTCGCGCGTTGTGACGCACCTTATAAATATAGTAAGATCTATCGCTATAATTATAAGGATTCCTATCCATTTGAACAGTTTTTTTATACTGAACCCCTTCTCGGGTTCTTCTATATCAAAATAATTTTCCATAAGTCCACACTTTCATTTGTTTTCTCAATTATAACACAATACTTATCTTTTTACAACAATATATATTTACTTTTAAGCGCATACATTATATAATTATAACAGCGGGAGGTGAGATCATGCCGAACAACGAAAACACAAAGTTCAAGACCGTCAAAAGAATTGTAAAATCGGGCAATTCTTCCGACAGTCAGTCTTTCTACGGCATTCACCTCATAACCTCGTCAAAAGCGTACAACGCAAACGAGGGACGCTTACTTTCTCCGATTGAAGCGGAAATGCGGCGTTCAAAGCTTCTTGCGGGACATCACGACGGAGATTCCTCCATAAGAAAACTGAGAAAACCGACAAGAAGTCTTTCGCTTAAGCCCGCGCCCGTCATTCCGACGGCGCCGAAAGACCCGATGGAAATACGCAAGAAATTCATCTTTTCCCAGCTCAAAAGCCATTTTCAAAAGATTGATTTTCAGCTGATGTTTATCATTCTTCTTCTCACTCTCACGGGAATTATGGCGGTTTACAGCTCCACGCTGACGTACAACACTTCGAGATTCATTGTAATTCAGATTATAGCTTCCCTTGTCGGCTTTGCGATAATGATTGCACTCTCGTTTTTCGATTACAGGCAGTTTGCAAAGCAATACCGCATGGTAATCCTGCTGAACGCAGCGATTTTGCTTGTTACCTTTATTTTCGGAGAGGGCGTTACCGACAACACAAACGTAAACTGGATAAATCTCGGTTTTATCAAAATTCAGCCGTCGGAATTTGCAAAAATTCTGTTCATTTACTCGTTTTCGGTACATTTGTATTACGTAAAAGACAGAATCAACAAGGTTTTCACGGCGCTTACGCTCTTTCTGCACGGTGCGCTGATTATAGGCCTTACCCTCTTGCAGAAAGACCTGGGAACGCTTACGATTTTCATATTCATTTTTGCCGTAATGTGCTTTGCCGCAAACCTGAATATCTGGTATTACATTTCAGCCATAGCGGCGACGGCGCTTTTGTCCCCTTTTATATGGTCAAGGCTTAATTATTATCAGCAGCAGCGGATTTTAGTGCCTTTCGACCCGACTGTCGACCCGACCGGGGTTGGCGTCCGGCAGCAAACCTTGAAAAGCATGACGGCAATAAGCCTCGGCGGCATCGGGGGAAGCGGTTAC
>JAGDBE010000054.1 GCA_017959195.1 Clostridia bacterium
GCCTTTGCTTCCGGCTCCTGCTTTACGACGGTTCCCGAAGAGAATTTGGAGTTCTTTACGTAATTTATCTTTTCGGGCTCGAATCCCTGCTCTTTCATGCTTGAAACGAGGTTTTCGTCGTATTTTGAGCCGACGAAATCGGGCACTTCTATTCTGTTTGCCGTCGCGTTGCCGTCAACGCCCAAAAATTTGTCAACCGCCGTCGTTACCTTTTCCTCTATGGTTTTATCGTTCGAGGTGCCCTTGAACAGTGGGAAAATCCATATAATCGCGGATACTATCGCGACGATCGCGAATGCCGCGGCGATTCCCGCGACAATCGGGAACATCGACCTTGAACCGCGGATGTATTTGAGCATTTTTTTCTTTTTCTTTTCTTTGTTTTCGTATTCGCCCTTCTTTTCCTTCGCGCCCGTTCCGCCCGTCGACGACACGTTCTCGGCAAAGACTACGTCGGGGTGGTCGGTGAAGTATTCTATGGCGTTGAGCATCGCCTGGGCGCTTAAAAATCTGTCGTCCGGCTTTTTCTGCATGGATTTCATTATAATCTGCTCAAGTCCCTCGGGAATCTGCGAATTTATCTCCCTCGGAGAAAGCGGCTCGTTTGAAACCTGCATCATCGCAACGGCAACGGGGCTGTCCGCGATAAACGGCAGTCTGCCCGTAAGCATTTCGTAAAGCATTACGCCCGTCGAATATATGTCGGTCCTGAAATCGACCTTGGTGCCGCTCGCCTGCTCGGGGCTTATATAGTTTACGGTGCCTATCGCCTTGTCGGTCATGGTTATGGACTCGGCGTTGGGGATTTTGGCGATACCGAAGTCGGTAACCTTAATTTTACCGTCGGCAAGCAGCATAATATTCTGCGGTTTTACGTCCCTGTGGATGACCTGCTTATCGTGCGCGTGCGAGAGCGCCTTCAAAATCTGTTTTACGTAGTAGCACGCCTCTTTCCATGAAAGCACGCCGATTTTGTCGATATAGTCCTTGAGCGTAATTCCGTCGATAAATTCCATGACGATATATTTGCGCTCGTCGGTTATAACGACGTCGTAAATTTTAACTATATTCGGGTGGTCGAGCATGGCGACGGTCTTCGACTCGTTGATAAAGCGCTTTACCGCCCTCTCGTCGTCCTTGTATTCGTCGCTCAAAATCTTTATGGCAACCGTCCTGTCGTTCTCTAAATCCTTTGCTTTGAGAACGTATGCCATACCGCCTACGCCGACGACGTTTTCTATTTTATATTTTTTATCGAGAATCCTGTTGATAAGCTTGTCAAATGAATTGCCGTCCACTTTGAACGCTCCTCTCATGGAAAAGAATTATTTTTTGATAACGATTACCGTTATGTTGTCGCCGCCGCCTTTTTCGTTTGCCCTGCGGATATATTCGTCGGCAACTTCTTCCGCTTCATTATTTTGCAGAAAAATCTCGTTTAATTCACCGTCGGATATGTAATTTGTAAGTCCGTCGCTGCAAATTAAGTATCCCGAAGCGTCGAAATCGAAGACGAAGGTGTCGCATTCGACTGTCGGCTGGGTGCCGACGGCGCGCGTGATTATGTTTTTATTCGGGTGCGTTTTCGACTCGTCGGCGGTAATGGTGCCGTTATCTATAAGCGCCTGAACGTAAGAGTGGTCGTGGGAGACCTGATAAATTCCGCCTTTTGCGAAAGCGTAAATCCTGCTGTCGCCCACGCTTGACGCCCAGACTTTCTTTCCGTCGGTAAGTAAGGCGCAGAGCGTCGTTCCCATGCCCGAAAGCTCGGCGTTCTCGCCCGACATCTCGTAAACCTTTTTGTTTGCGGCGTCGACGCTTTCTATAAGCATCTTTTCATAGTCGCTCCCGCTCTGTCCCGCCTTGTTTATTTTAAGCGCCATGCTGCACACGAATTCCTCGCTTGCGGCGTTCGACGCGGTGCTGCCGCCGGCAACGCCGCCCATGCCGTCGCACACGACGCACAAATACAGTTTATTTATTTTTACGATTTTGAAGCTGTCCTGGTTTGTAACGCGGACCTTTCCTATATCGGATTTTCCGACTATTTTCATAAATCAGACCACTCCCTCTCTTACAGTCATGCTTTAATGTCTTTTGTATGCTCTCTGCGCAGCTGTCCGCAGGACGCGTTTATGTCGCTTCCGAGCTTGCGTCTTACGGTAACCGTAATATGCGCTCTTTCAAGGACGCTTGAAAACTCTTCAATCGTCTGCCTTTCGCTCTTTTCGTATGCGCGCTCTTTTACGCGGTTCAACGGTATCAGATTTACGTGGCAGAGCATTCCCGAAAGGAGATTTTTCAGTTTTTCGGCGCATTCCCTTGTGTCGTTTTCGCCTTTTATCATGGAATATTCGAACGAGATTCTTCTTTTCGTCTTTTCCGTATAGTATCTGCAGGCGTCCATAAGCTCGTCCAAAGAGTATTTTTTCGCTATCGGCATAAGCTTTTTTCTCTTCTCCCCGTCGGGCGCGTGAAGCGACACCGAGAGGGTTATCTGGGTTCCCATGTCGGCAAGTTCTTTTATTTTTTCACATATTCCGCAGGTGGAAAGCGAAATATGCCGCATGCCGATATTAAGCCCCTCTTTAAGATTGACGAGTTCCAAAAATTTAATTGTGTTTTCAAAATTGTCGAGCGGCTCGCCTATTCCCATCATGACGACGTTTGAAATCTTTTCGCCCGTATCGTTCTGCGCTGCGATAATCTGCCCCGTCATTTCCGACGGCGTAAGATTTCTTTTCAGTCCGCCGAGGGTGGACGCGCAAAAGGTGCAGCCCATGCGGCAGCCGACCTGCGACGATATGCAGACGGTGTTTCCGTGCTCGTATCTCATAAAGACGCTCTCTATACACTCCCCGTCGTAAAGTTCGAAGAGGTATTTTACGGTGCCGTCGATTTTTGAAACGAGCTTTGTCTTTATTTTAGGCAGCGCTATATATGCGTTTCTTTCAAGGACTTCCCGCAGAGACGCAGGCACGTTTTTCATTTCCGAAAAGTCTGACACGCCCTTCGTCAGCCACGAAAAAATCTGTGAAGCCCTGAATTTTTCGATTTTCACGCCCTCTTTTTCCGAAAGTTCCCGAAGAAAGTCTTCAAGTTCATTCGGAAAAAGGCTCGATATATCTGTTTTTGGCATATTTTATCCTTTTTAAGCGTTTTTTATTTTGTATCCGCAAAGTATAAGGCGTTCTTTTGCCTCTTCAAAATTTTCTTCCTTTACGAGAACGTAATCGGTGTCGTATGTCGAGACGGCGAAAATCCCTATTTTTGCTTCGGCGAGCGCCTTCGTTATTTCCGCAAGCACGCCGGTAAGTGAAAAATCGAGTTTTCCCGAAAATCTGAACGCCTTCCAGCCGTCCTCCTTTTCGAGCGCGTCTTTCGGCGCTTCATCGCTCTTGCAGACGAGCGAGATTTCGTTTTCCGTTTCGGCGTAAAAGAAGAATTTCCCCGGAAAAGAAGATTTATTTTTGAGTTTGCACACGGCGAAAACGCCGTCTATGACTTCAAGCTCGTACATTTCTCATTTGCCTTTTCTTATCATTTTTGAGACGAAAAATCCGTCGGTGCCGTCGGTATGCGGGAAAAAGGTCTTGGTCCCCTCTTTTTCGCCCGGAAAACCGAGTTCTGCGGCTGAAAAATCCTTATTATCCGCAAGAAACGCCTTTACAACGTCCTCGTTTTCCGCTTTTCTCAACGTGCAGGTGGAATAGACGATAAATCCGCCTTTTTTCACGTATTTTGCGCTGTTTTTAAGTATTTCAAGCTGGATTTCCGGAAGCTTTTCCACGTCGGAAAGCGATTTATACCTTATATCCGGCTTTTTTGCGATTATTCCGAGTCCCGAGCACGGCACGTCGCACAGCACCGCGTCGGCGCATTCGTAAAGTTCCTCTTTCGGAGTTCTCGCGTCGTTTACGTCTGTTATAACAGACGTAATTCCGAGTCTTTCTGTTCCCTTTTCTATCAAAGAAAGGCGGTTTTTATGCAAATCAAAGGAATAAATTCTGCCCTTGTTTTCCGTCTGCATCGCGATGTCGAAGGTCTTGCCTCCGGGGCATGCGCAGGTGTCGATGATTACCGGGTTTTCCGATTTTACGCTGTCCTTTGATATAAGAGAGGCGCAAAGCGCGCTCGAAGCGTCCTGAACGAAGAACAGTCCGTCGTCAAAGCCGTAAATTTCGTTTATAGGCACGCTTTTTTGAAGTTCAACAAGCGTTTTTCCGATAATTTTTGCGCCGTATTCTTCGGGAAGCGCGGAACAAAATTCTTTTGCCGTAATTTTCAGCGTATTTACCCTTAAAGTCAGTTTCGGCGCGGTTTTTGAAAACGCCTTTACTATCTCTTCGGCGCATGCGTAATCGTTTTCCAAAGAAGAACACATCCATTCGGGAACGGAGTATTTTACGCTTATTCCCTTTATTCCCTCAAGATTTTCGATTTTATTTATTATTTCCTCTTTTTTTCTTGCGGCGTTTCTCAAAACTGCGTTTACAAAGCCGACCGCCGATTTTTTGCATACCTTTTTGGCAATCTCGGCGCTCTCGTCGCACGCCGAAAAATCGGGCACCCTGTCCATATAAAAAATCTGGTAAAGCCCCGTTTCAACCGTGCAAAGTACAAGCGGATCGGTCTTTTCCGCCTTTACGTCGGAGACGAGAGCGAAAATATAGTCGAGCGTGATTTTCTTTTCCACCGTGCCGTAGAGAAGTCTTGTGAAAAAGCTCTTGTCCTTATCCGTAAACCCGTACTTCTTTATCGCGCTGTCGAGCTCAAGGTTTATGAATTTTCCGTTTTTTATTGCAGAATTGAGCGACAGTACCGCCGCAAGCCGCGGAGTCATTTATCTTCTTCTCCTGCCGCCGCTTACCATGAGAATAAGTCTTAAAAGGTTTGCAAGCGCTACCGCAAGCGCCGCAACGTAGGTAAGCGCCGCCGCAGAAAGCGTCTTTTTTGCGTTTGAAAGGTCCTCGTCGGAAAATCTTCCGCTCTCCCTTAATGCTACGAGCGCGCGGGAGCTTGCGTTGAATTCAACCGGGAGTGTTATGAGCTGGAAGAGCGCGGAAAGTCCGAACGCCGCGATTCCGATATAGCAAAGTCCCAGCACGTCGAGTATAAGTCCCAAAATTATAAGCGGCATCGCAAGATTTGAGCCGATATTGCATATGGGGATTATTGCGTTTCTTATCTGAAGCGGAAAATAGCCCGTCGCGTGCTGAACAGCGTGTCCCGCCTCGTGCGCCGCAACGCCTATCGCCGCCGCGCTGTCGTTTGCGTAAACCGCGTCGGAAAGCCTTATCACCTTTGCCTTGGGGTCGTAGTGGTCGGTGAGTTCTCCGCTTATATGCTCGATTTTAACGTCTGTAAGTCCGTTTGCGTCAAGTATGCGTCTTGCCGAATCGTAGCCGGTATAGCCGCTTGCGCTTCTTATTTTCGAGTACTTTTTGAAGGTCGAATTTACGTTTGCCGACGCCCACAGCGAAAGAAGCACCGCGGGAAGCACCAAAATTATATAGGTCATCAAAGACGAACCGTAAAAAATGTCGCTCATAACAATTCCTCTCTTTTTTCAAAAATTTTTCCGACGGCGATTTTTCTGCCGTTTATCATATCAAGCGCCGAAAGAACGCCCTTGCCTTCCGGTTTGAATTCAGAAACCGATACGGCGCCGTCAAGGCACTTTATTTTAATTCCGTTTTTGTCGGCGCTCACTACTTCTCCGAAAGACGCGTTTTCGTATCCGTCTTCTTTGCATAGCGCGCTTCCGTACAGTTTAATTCTCTTTCCGTCAAGAAACGCTTCGGCGCCCGGGAACGGCGAAAGGCCTCTGATTTTATTATGCACGCAATCAGCGCTCTTTGAAAAGTCGAGTGCGCACTCGCTTTCGGTAATCTTTTCGGCGTACGTCGCTTTTTCGTCGTCCTGCTTTATCGGGGTTATCGTCCCGCTTTTCAGCGCATGAAGCGTTTGTACGAGAAGTTTTCCGCCGATGTTTGCGAGTTTATCGAAAAGCTCGCCCGTCGTCATATTTTCGCCTATTTCCGTCTTTTCGGAAAGGAGTATATCGCCCGTATCGAGCCCTCTTGCCATGAACATGGTCGTAACGCCCGTCTCTTTTTTGCCGTCGAGCACGGCTCTCTGTATCGGAGACGCGCCTCTGTATTCGGGAAGCAGCGAGCCGTGAACGTTTACGCAGCCGTATTTCGGATAGTCTATGACGTATCCCGGAAGAATTTTTCCGTACGCGGCAACGGCAATACAGTCGGGTTTTATCTCGTCGAGCAGCGGTAATATCGCTTCGTCTTTTAACGTTTCCGGCTGATAGACGGGTATATTTTTTTCAAGCGCGCGCTTTTTTACGTCGCTGAAATTCAGTTTCATTCCCCTGCCGGAGCGCGTGTCCGGCTTTGTTACGACTCCCGCAACTTCGAAAAATTCGTCTGCAAGCAGCGCGTCAAGACAAGCCGTTGCAAAGTCGGGGGTTCCCATAAAAAGTATTTTCATTGAGTTTTTTATTTCTCCTTGCGGTTATTGTTCAAAATCCTCGGGGTCGAGCATTTCAAGGGCGTTATCGGTATACAAAATTCCGTCGAGGTGCTCGTATTCGTGGCAGAGGCACCTTGCGTAAAGCCCCTCTCCCGTAAATTCAAACTCGTTCCCGTTTCTGTCGGTCGCCTTAACCTTTACCTTCTGCGGCCTTGACGTTATACCGTACTTTCCCGGCACCGAAAGGCAGCCCTCGACCTCTTCCTGATGGCCTTCGGTCTCGACTATTTCGGGGTTAATGAATTCGACGATTTCGTCTTTGCCCTCTTCGACAGACACGTTGATGACGAAAATTCTGCGCAAAATTCCCGTCTGCACCGCCGCAAGCCCCACGCCGTCTGCGTCGATAAGAGTTTCTTTCATATCGTCAAGAAGCGTCAATATCCTCGGCGTGATTTCGGTTACGGGTTTGCTCTTTTTTCTTAAAGTTTCGTTTTCTTCGGTTATGATTTTAAGAATTGCCAAAAGAATTACCTCTTTTTCGTTTGATTTTTACAGGTTGGTCGGGTTTACGTCGGCGTAAACCGACACGTTTTTGCTTTTCGGGATATTCGTTTTTATGAGTTCCGACAGCATCTGCCGTATGCGTTTGCCGTTGCGGCACTTTATTATGTATCTCACGCGGTATTTGCCCGCAAGCTTATATATCTCGTTCTTAAAAGGTCCGAAAAGTATGAATTTCGCGTCTTTATATACGTTTTTTGCGGCCTCGTCAAGCATCATTCCGAAATTCCTTGCGGCGTTTATCACGTCGGTCTCGACACCCCCTGAAAATCCGACGGTTATTATATCGCAGAACGGCGGGAAAACCGACGATTTTCTGAAATTTATCTCGCTTTCGTAAAATTTATCATAATCCTGCAAAGAAGCGTATCTGAACACCTCGTTATCGGGCGAATATGTCTGTATCACAGCCAAACCCGGAACGTCGGCGCGTCCGGCGCGCCCCAGCACCTGCGTCAGCAGCGAAAACGTCTTTTCGTTTGCCTTGAAGTCGTTCACGAAAAGCGACGTGTCGGCGAGCGCCACTCCCACGAGCGACACCTTCGGGAAATCGTGTCCCTTTGCCACCATCTGCGTGCCGACGAGAATATCCGCTTTTCCGTTTCTGAAAGACGAGAGTATCTTTTCGTGGGAATATTTCCCCGTCGTGGTATCTGCGTCCATTCGCAAGACCCTTGCGCCCTCAAACTGCTTTGACAGCGTTTCTTCGAGCAGCTGTGTGCCGCTTCCGACAAAGGAAATTCTGTCTTTGCCGCATTTTGCACACACTTCCGGCACATCGGAAGAATATCCGCAGTAATGGCAGACCATCCTGTTTTTGCCCTTTGCGTATTTATGGTATGTGAGCGACACCGAGCAGTTGGGGCAGGAAAACACCTCTCCGCAGTTTCTGCACATCGCAAAAGCGCGGTATCCGCGTCTGTTTATGAAGATTATCGCCTGCTCTTTTCTGTCGAGGCAGTGTGCTATTTCATCTTTGAGTTTTTCGCCTATCATGAGCGGAATTTCCGTCTCGGCGCGGTCTTTTTCCCCGGTTTTTTCCTCTTTTTCGTCGGAAAATCCGCGAAACGCGTCGTCGGGAGCCATAAAAAAGGGCTCGTTTTTCATATCGTAAAACTCGACTTTGGGAAGCTTTGCGCCCCCGTATCTGTTTTTGAGTTCTATAAGCTCGTATCTGCCGCTTTTTGCGTTATAAAAACTCTCAATGCTCGGCGTTGCCGAAGCCATGACGAAAAGCGCCTTATTGTAAACGCATCTGTATTTTGCGACGTCCCTCGTATGGTATTTCGGGGACCTGTCGGACTTGAAAGACGCGTCCTGCTCCTCGTCCATGACTATAAGTCCCACGTTTTCAAGCGGCGCGAATATCGCGGACCTTGTGCCGATGACTATCTTTGCGTTTCCCGTCTCTATCTTCTTCCAGGCGTCGCTCTTTTCGCCCGAGGATAGTCCCGAATGAATGAGCGCGATACCGTAGTCTTTATATTTTGAAGCAAATCTGCCCACGGTCTGCGAGGTGAGCGCGATTTCGGGCACGAGGACTATAATGTTCTTGCCGTCGGAAAGCACTTTTTCCATGAGTTTCATTATGACGTTGGTCTTTCCGCTGCCGGTTATTCCGTAAAGCAGCGCCGCCTTCGCCTCCTCCGCCTCATACAGAGAGACGAGTTTGTCATAAGCCGTCTTTTGCTCGTCGGAAAGTTCAAAATCGCCGTTTTCGAGCTTCTGATAATTATCAAAGACGTCCTTTGCCCTGTCGCGTTTAATGGAATAAATCTCAACGAGTTTTTTCTTTGCGAGTTCCTTTATAACCGACGCAGATACGCCGCTTTCCGAAACAAGCTCGGAAAAAAGGCGGTCCTCGCCCGACAAAATCAGTGTTTCAAGCGCGTCGGACTGCTTTGGAGTGAGTTTAATTCCGTTTGTTTTTTCGCTTTCGGGCAGAATTCTTACGTATCTTTCGTTTTTTTCGTTGACGACGCACTCGTAGTCCGTTTCGGAAGTCAGAACTCCGAGTTTTTCAAGAGAAGCGGCGCACTGCAGCCCCTTTTCCCCGAACGCCTTTTTGAGTTCGACGGAGGAGCACTCCCCGTCCCTCTTTATGCGCTCGATGATATTTACGGCGGAGCCGTTCAATTCGTCGTCATTTACTTCTTTTTTTTCGGAATATTTATAGATTTTGCTCTTTACAATACCGAATCCCGACGGAAGAATGCATTTCACCGCGTCGCCGAACGGGCAGAAAAAGTGCTCGCTTATAAATTCGCATAGTCCCAGCATTTCGCCGTTAAGCCCGCCGCTGTTTTTCGGCAGAGCGATAACCGGCTTTGTCTTATTATACTCAGACTCGTCTTTTATTTTCACGACTAATGCGTTTTTTGCGGTGTTTGCGCCTCCGAAAGGCACGACGGCAAATCCGCCTTCCTTTATCTTTCCATCCAGGTGCAGCGGAATATTATAGTCGTATTCTTTGTCTATGCCGTACGGCACACCAAGTAGCCTTACCGCTGCGTAGCGCATTTGTTCCTCCGTTTTGCAATATCTTTACGGCACACATCAAAAACATGTGTGCCGTCAGAAAAATCGGTATTATTTGTCTTCGCTGTCGTTTTCTTGTTCTTTTTTGTCTTCGTCGGGGAATTTGATGAACATCTCGCCGTTATAGAGCATGTCTATCGCTTCCTTTACCGGCTTGTCGTCGGATTTCTCCTCTTTCGAGCCGAGCGTATGCATCTGTTCTATCTGCGGGTGCTCCTTTTCGTAGTTCTCCTTGTCGATGATATATCTTGCGCCCTTCGCGGTCGCCATAACGAGCGTGTATCTGTTATATTTGTTGTTCTGCGAAAGTTCAGCCAAAGATGGTTTGATCATTTTGCAATATCTCCTTTTTTATATAAATTCACTTATAAGTCCGAACATTTTTTCAGGTTTGAGCTTTTCCGCCCTCACCGCCGCCATAATATCCTCGGCGCATTTATCCGCTTTGCCGTCGGCGTTTACCGTTACGTAGTCGTAAAACGGGCAGGCGCGAAGTTCCCTTTCGGCAATTTCGATGCGGTTTATGATTACGTCTTTCGGCTCGGTTGCGCGCACCGAAAGTCTTTCGTACAAAACGTCCTTGCTCTCGGGTGCGATAAACACCATGACCGCGTCGGGACGAAGTTTTTTAACCTTCATGGCGCCCTGCACTTCGATTTCCAGAATTACGTTCTTGCCCGAAGCAAGCATTTTATCGACGTATTTTTTCGGCGTGCCGTAGTAGTTGCCGTTATATGAGGCGTATTCCAGCAGCTCGCCGTTTTCTATCATCTGCTCGAATTCTTCCTTGGTCTTAAAGAAGTAGTTCTTGCCCTCTTGTTCTCCCTCTCTCGGAGCTCTCGTCGTTGCCGACACCGAATAGGCGTAGTCCTCGCTCTTTTTCATAAGCTCGGCGAGAACCGTTCCCTTTCCGACACCCGAAGGGCCCGATATGACAAGGAGGGTTCCTTTTTCGCATTTTTTGTTACTCATTATCGCCGCCCTCTTCCTCTCTGTCGTTTTCCGCTTCCTCGTTAAGCCGCGACTGTATCGTTTCGGGCATGAGCGCGGAGAGAATTATGTGTCCGCTTTCGGCGATGATGACCGAGCGCGTTTTCTTTCCGCAGGAAGCGTCAATCAGTTTTCCCAAGTCCCTCGTGTCCTGAATGAGCCGCTTTACCGGCGCCGCGTCGGGACTTACCACAGAAACGACTTTCTGGGAATTAACCATGTTTCCGTATCCGATATTTACAAGTTTCATTTCTTTTCTCCCGTAATAAGCGTGCGCTTATTCTATGTTCTGCACCTGTTCGCGTATTTTTTCGGCCTCGCTCTTTGCGTCAACCACTATTTTCGCAATTTCGGCGCTGTTGCATTTCGAACCCGTCGTGTTTATCTCTCTGTTTATTTCCTGGAGCAGAAAATCGAGCTTTCTGCCGCACGGCGCGTCTCCGTTTTCCTTTATCATGTCCTTGAACTGCTTTATATGGCTTTTGAGTCTGACGAGCTCCTCGTCTATCGCCACTCTGTCCGCGAAAATCGCGACTTCCTCGATTATCCTCGATTTGTCCGCTTCCGCGCCGTTCAGCAGCTCCTCTATCCTTGCCGTCAGTTTTTCCTCATAATCCTTTACGACCTGAGGCGCAAGTTTTTCAATCTGATTTACGTATTCTTCTATCGTTTCGGTCTTTGAGAGGATGTCCTTTGCGAGCCTGTCGCCCTCGGTCTTTTTCATTGTAAGAAAATCCCCGAACGCCGCTTTAAGCGACGGCTCTATTCTGTCCCAGAGCTCGTCTGCGGTGTCGTCCGCCTTTGCGGAGGTGAATACGTCCCTGTTCTGAGCGACGGTCATTACCGAAATATCGTCTTTCAGTCCGTATTTTTCCTTTAATTCGCCAAGGCATGCAAGATAGTTCAGAAGATACGCCTCGTCTATCGAAATAAAGGCGTCTTCCGCGCCCGGGACCGCTTCGACGGTGAGATACACGTCGATTTTTCCGCGTGTTGTGTATTTACCCGTAAATTCCTTTATTTTTTCCTCGATTCTGCTGTACGCCCTCGGCATTTTGCAGGAAAAATCGAGGTATCTTGAATTGACCGACTTGATTTCAGCCGTAACGATATGTTTTTCTCCGCGGATACGCGCATATCCGCAACCTGTCATACTAAGTATTTTTATCATCTCCGATTTAAAGTATATTACGGCTTTTACCGTAAATATATCTATATACATAATTATCTATAATAATTATAAAACCATTATTATTATTTGTCAAGATTTACGGCGCAATTCCTGCCCCGTCAAAGTCCGTAAAGGCGCAAAAAATCCCGCACTTCCGTGCGGGATAATTCTTTTTATCAAAGAAGCCGTATTCCGTGTTTTTCGCATTCCTTAACGGTATTTTCGTCCCAGAGGCTCGACTGCACTTCTCCTATGTGCGCGCAGCCCATCATGAGCATGCATATTCTCGACTGGCCGATGCCTCCGCCTATCGTCAGCGGAAGTTCTCCTGCGAGCAGCATTTTATGGAACGGCAGTTCCTTTCTGTACTCGCAGCCGGAGATTTCGAGCTGTTTTGCAAGCGATTTTTCATCGACTCTTATGCCCATCGAGGACACCTCGAACGCCATTTTAAGCACGTCGTTCCAGAAAAGGATGTCGCAGTTGAGATCCCAGTCGTCGTAGTCGGGCGCGCGCGAAGCGTGCGGTTTTCCCGATTTGAGCGCGCCGCCTATCTGCATTATGCAGGCGGTTTTGTGTATTTTCAGGTACTCGTATTCGCGCTCCTCCGGCGCAAGACCGGGGTACATGTCTTCAAGCTCCTGGGAAGTTACGAATGACACTTCCCTTTCGAGTTTGACGTTTAACTGAGGGAAATGAACGTAAAGTCTGTCCTTTACGCTGCAAATCGAGTCAACTATTTCCTTTACCACGAGCTTCAAGTAGTCGAGATTTCTGTTTTCCCTCGTTATGATTTTCTCCCAGTCCCACTGGTCGACGTATATCGAATGAATGTTGTCGAGTTCTTCGTCGCGGCGTATCGCGTTCATGTCGGTATAAAGGCCCTTGCCTACGACAAAATCGTATTTTTTAAGTGCTAAGCGCTTCCATTTCGCGAGCGAATGAACGACCTGTGCTTCGGCGTTTATCGCGGGCACGTCAAACGATACCGGGCGCTCGTAGCCGTTTAAGTTATCGTTAAGTCCCGATGATTCCGTTACGAAAAGCGGAGCGGATACGCGTTTGAGATTGAGAGCCGACGCAAATTCCGTCTGGAAATTCTTTTTTATATATTCGATTGCTCTTTGTGTGTCGTATTCGTCAAGCACGGGCGAATATCCGTCCGGGATGATGATTTTGTTCATTTTCGCGCTCCCTTTCTTACGCGGTCGATATTCCGCATAATTATATAAAAAATTATGCTATATAATAACATTGTTTTTATCTTTTGTCAACCGTTTTTTGCGTAAAAAACCTTATTTATGTAAAAAATATATTAAAATCGGCATTAAAAATCAAAAAAACAATTGACAATCCGTTACAAATATTATATATTATATAATGACGCTTTAAAAAAGAATGTTAAAATTTCACTTTTTTGAAAGGAAAAAAATCATGCTTAATAAAAAGACCATCGAAGATATTGAAGTAAAAGGCAAGCGCGTCCTCGTGAGATGCGACTTCAACGTTCCGTTAAAAGACGGCGTTATTACGAGCGACAAGAGAATCGTGGAAGTTCTTCCGACGATAAAGTACCTGCTCGAAAACGGCGCGAAGGCAATTCTCTGCTCGCACCTGGGCAAACCGCACGCGATCTTTACCGAAAACTTCTCTCTCGACAAAAAGGAACTTGCAAAAATTTCTGAGCTCCCCGAAAGCGAACAGGCGTCCGCAAAGGCCTCGCTTATCGAAAAGGCAAAGAAGGAAGACGCCGAAAAGTTTTCGCTTAAACCCGTAGCCGACAGACTTAACGAGCTTCTCGGAAACAAGGTCGTTTTCGCAAGCGACATCACGGGCGAAGACGCAAAGGCAAAAATCGCTTCCCTCAACGAAGGCGAAGCCGTACTTCTCGAAAACGTGCGTTTTGACGCGCGCGAGACCAAAAACGACCCCTCCTTCTCGAAGGAACTCGCTTCCCTCTGCGAAATATACGTAAACGACGCGTTCGGCTCGGCTCACAGAGCTCACTGCTCGACCGCCGGCGTTACCGAATTCGTAAAAGACGCGGTTTGCGGCTACCTTATCCGCAAGGAAATCGAAGTTATGGGCGGCGCGCTTTCAAATCCCGTGCGTCCGTTCGTCGCAATTTTAGGCGGCGCAAAGGTCTCCGACAAGATAGGCGTTATAAACAACCTGCTTGAAAAGGTTGACACCCTCATCATCGGCGGCGGCATGGCTTATACCTTCATGCGCGCTCTCGGAAATTCGACCGGTACGTCGATTTTCGAAGAAGACAAGATAGAACTTGCAAAAGAACTCATGCAGAAGGCTCACGACAAAGGCGTATGCTTCATACTCCCCGTCGACAACATGATAGGCAGAGAGTATAAGGAAGACACCGAATTTATGAGAATTTATTCCGACGCTATCCCTGACGGCTGGATGGGACTCGATATAGGTCCGACCACGCAGGAGCTCTTTGCAAAATCCATAAAGGGCGCGGGCACGGTCGTTTGGAACGGCCCTATGGGCGTTTCGGAATGGAAGAACTTCGCTAACGGCACAAAGGCGGTCGCTCAGGCGGTTGCAGACAGCGGCGCCATCTCCATTATCGGCGGCGGCGACAGCGCGGAAGCGGTTGAAAGACTCGGCTTTGCTTCAAAAATCACACACATTTCGACGGGCGGCGGCGCGTCTCTTGAATTCCTCGAAGGAAAAGAGCTTCCCGGCATAGCCTGCCTCAACGACAAATAATTTTCGGGAGAAAAACGATGAGAAGAAAAGTAATTGCGGGAAACTGGAAAATGAACAAAACCCCTACCGAAACAAAGCTTTTCGTTGAAGAATTAAAGGCCGTTTCGGAAGGCAAAAACGGCTGCGACATCGTAATCTGCGTTCCTTTCGTGGATATTGACGCCGCAGTTGCGGGAGTAAAAGGCACCAACATCAAAGTCGGCGCCCAGAACGTTCACTTTGCACCGTCCGGCGCATACACCGGCGAAATAAGCGCGCAGATGCTCCTTGACTGCGGCGTGGAATACGTCGTTATCGGACACAGCGAGAGAAGACAGTACTTCGGCGAAACCGACGAAACGGTAAACGCAAGGGTAAAAGCGGCGCTTGAAGCGGGACTTAAAGTGATTCTCTGCATCGGCGAGCTTGAAAAGGAAAGAGAACAGGGCATCACGGCTGAAATTCTCGGCAAACAGACGAAAATCGACCTGCTCGGCGTAACCGGAGAGCAGATGAAAAACGTTATCATCGCATACGAGCCCGTCTGGGCTATAGGAACCGGCAAAACGGCGACGACACAGCAGGCAGACGAGGCGTGCGGACTCGTAAGA
>JAGDBE010000055.1 GCA_017959195.1 Clostridia bacterium
CAAAGCATCTGTGAAGCGGCGTTAAAAAAACTATTTCCGCATTCGGATACTTATTAAGCATATTTTCGCACAGCGTTCTCATTGCGCCGTAAAACGTGCGCGGATCCATGGTTCCGAAGGTTCCGAGGCGCGCCATGCCGTGTCCGAAGTCGTTTGTGCCGCCGAAAATGATGATTACGTCCGCATCGTCGTCCATGGACATGGAGCGCGTTACGAAGTCAAGTCCCTCCTGGTCGCGCTGCATTGCGATTCTCGTTCCGCCCACGCCGTAGTTTCTGACGGTTGCTCCCGAAATTCTCTCAAGGCACGCCGCAACGTTTTTGGTTTTAAGGTCGCTGGTGCCGTGTCCTTCGGTTATGCTGTCTCCCAGAAAGTTGATTTTAAGTCCCGACAAATTCATATTATTTCCACCTTTTTTGTTTATTTACCATTATTTTTTTCGATTTTGAGATAGCTTCCGTCGCCGAAGTCGGCGGAGATATTGAGCACTCCGTTTTCGTCGGAGAGCATGTCCGAAAACTTAGTTTCTATGCCGCTGCTTACGGTCTTTATCTCGTATCCCGTATCCGCTTCAAATCCGCCGAGCGCAAGTCTTACCGCTTTTCGCTTTTCGGCGGTAACCACGCATTTATCTTTATCAAACAAGAATCCGTAAATATTCTTTGCGTAGGGCACGTTCTTTACGCCCAATATGCCGTCGTATTCGCTCTTATCCTCGTTTACGAGTTCTCCCGCGAGTTTTCGGTCGGGAGACGCGTAAAGTCTTATGCCGTCGGTCTTTATGCCGAACAGCGTCTTATTGAACGACGTGAACGCAAGAGCGCTTAGCGCCCCGTCGGTATCGCTTGTCGCGGTATCGTAGACGTAGCCGTTATATTTATTGTCGGCAAAGTCGGAGAGCGCCGATATTCTGTCTGCAAGTTTTGCGTTACCCGACGCGCTTCTCGCCATTATATCGTAATACTCGGTATACAGCGAAACGCCGCCGTTCTGGAAGTATTTATCGTATCCGCCTTCGGTGGAGAGCGGAAGTTTGCCTCCGAGGTAGTCCCACCAGCTGTCTTCGGCGGCAACGGTCGTATTTCTCGGTGCGAAGACGTAATGATAGATATCCTCGCCTGTCGAGGTATCGGATTCGATTATTCTTTCGCCGTCTATCCACTCAAAAATCGCTTTCGCCTTCTCGTCGTCCGCGACTTGCGCGTCTATCGCTTCGAGGTTCAAGAATACGAATCCGTAGTCGTAGGCGTTTCCGTTTATATCGAAGCAGCCGGTGTATCTCTGCTTTGCGGGATCCCAGAATTTTGAATTGAACGCTTCTGCGTTCTTATTTGCGACGTCTTCGTATTCCTGCGCCTGCTCGGGCATGCCCATGAGGTTATATAGTCTTGAAAGCGCGCGCATTGCCTTATTGAAGCAGATATTATTATACGCGTCCAAATAGCCGAAGCGGAAATTATACCATTTATTCGACGGATAGCCGCTTGACGTGCCGTTATTTTCGGCGGTCAGCACGTAAACGAGGTTTGAGATGGGGTCGTACTTTATGCCGCCCTCGGTTACCTTTGAGTCGAAATAGTGTTCGACCGCGAGGTTCAGCTTTTCCTGGACCGTCTTTCCCATGGATTTATCGAGTTTCGGCTGTGTATCCTCGTCGGTTTCGTACAGAAGCGAGGTATCCGATTCGTTCACGCAGAGGTTGGAAACGGCTATGATATACGACGCGTTATTGTCGTACATATATCCTCCCGTCAGCGACGAGCGGATATTTGCGTTTTCGGTCCAGACGTATCCGTTTGAGAATATCGGGGCGTTCTTAACCAGGTTTCTGAACTCGTTATACTTTTCGGTTCCGTAATATGCCGATATGATATCGGAAAATTCGCCGTATTCGTTGATTTTATCGGGCAAAGTGAGCTTTTCGGCGTCGGTTTTCTCGAAAACGAGGCGGTTTACTTTATCAGCAAACGCGTTTTCGGCGGTTCCGCCCAAATACAGCGTTCCCGAAAAGTCCGAAAAGTCGGTTACGAGCTTGGTTTCGGCCTCCGGCACCGCGTTATCGGGCATTTTTTCGGTATTTTTCTTTTTGGACACGGATTTTACGACGGCGGTGATGACGCCGACGGTTATGGCTATTACTCCGAGAAGCACGACGAGCGCTATGGCCCTTGCTTTGAGCACTTCGAGCCGTTTCTGCCTTAGGCGTTCCTCTCTTCTCTTCTCAATGAGCGCTCTTTTGATTTTTTCGCGTTCGAGCTCCTCATTTACGCGGATTTCCTCGAGTCTTCTGCGTTTATTGAAGTCGATTGTGGAAAATTCGCCGGTTATCGTCCTTTTTTTATTGGTTTTGTTGTTTTCGCCGCCGTTATTCACAAAAATCAGTCCTTCCGAATTAAAGACTTTTCTTATTTATATTTTATCATACGGCGGATATGATGTCAACATTTGAAATCGTTTTCGGGGTATTTTTTTGCATTTTCCGACACGCCGGAAATCCCCGCTTTTTTCAAAAAACTATTGACAAAACACTTTTGGTATGTTATTATATAAAACGCAACCTCAGGACATACGGAGAGGTATCGAAGCGGTCATAACGAGGCGGTCTTGAAAACCGTTTGTCCGAAAGTGCGCGTGGGTTCGAATCCCACCCTCTCGGCCATACACTTTTATAAAATGATTTTCACTTACGGAGATGTACTCAAGTGGTGAAGAGGCGCCCCTGCTAAGGGTGTAGGTCGGGTAACCGGCGCGAGAGTTCAAATCTCTCCATCTCCGCCAGGAAAAAAGCACGCGATAGCGTGCTTTTTTCAATGAAATCCTGTCGGGAGCCCCGACGGGCAAATTCGCGTACGGAAATCACTTGATTTTTCGGCTTTCGTGCACGCGCAAAAGGCTGTTGACAAGTTCGAAAAGTTATGCTACACTCATTTTGGCGGTATCGGCCGAGGAAAGCGGGGCAGACGCATTATTGCCAAGCCCCATGGAGTCGGTCGGTACCGTTTCTTTTTTATGTAAAAAACGCGCGCTCACGTCAAACCGGCGTTTGAATTGTTGCGATTGTGTTACATTTTCAAGTTTTATCTTGACATTTGAACCTTTTTCGCGTATACTGTGTACGAAGCCGGCTTGAGGCAGAACTCCGGGCAATTGGAGCCCGGCCCTATGCAGTAGAGATACGGCTTCTTTTTTATGCTATTGACAAGTTCGAAAAGTTGTGATACAGTAATTTCGTCAGCAGTTGAATTGATAGAGCTAAGGGTATCCCTGAACTCCGAACTTTTCAACTGCTGATTTTTCAATTCATTCGGTCTTGACAAAAAGGAATTGTTGTGGTACAGTAATATCAGCATCAGCGGTACTTGTGAGGGAGCTAAGGTTTTCCTGAACTCTAACACTTGCCGCTGATGTTTTTTCAATGTACCGCGTATGTTCTTGACAAGTTCGAAAAGTTGTGATACAGTAATTTCGTCAGCAGTTGAATTGATAGAGCTAAGGGTATCCCTGAACTCCG
>JAGDBE010000056.1 GCA_017959195.1 Clostridia bacterium
CTGCGTTCGGTTTTTCAAGCAGAAGAATGTATACTTTTCCGTATCTGTATTTTTTTCTGAATTTCAGTCCGTAAACTTCTTCGCCTTCGACGAACAAATCCTTGTCGGATTCGCATGCGACGATGGCGCCCGGGTTTAAGATGTCTGCTTTCGCGTCCATTTTGAGTACCTCGTCTTTTACGTCTTTTGCATAAGGGGGATCGAGAAAGACTATATCGAATTTCTCGCCTTTTGAAGACGCGGATTTAAGATATTCGCTGTAATCCATTTTTGCAATTTTACATTGTTTTATAAGCCCTGTGTTTTTGGCGTTTGTCTTTAATATTTCAAACGCCTTTTCGTTTGCGTCAATCATAACGGCGCTTTCAGCGCCTCTGCTAAGCGCTTCAAGCGCAAGCTGTCCCGTTCCCGAAAATAAATCGAGCACTTTTTTACCGGTAATTTCAAACTGTATTGAACTGAAAAGACCTTCTTTCACGCGTTCGATTGTAGGTCTTGTAATATCCGTTCCGTCAAGGGTCGTAAGGAGTCTTCGCCTTGCGGAGCCCGCGATTATTCTCATTTATTGTCCTCCGTGTCGTTGCTTAAATATTCTTTTATGTTTTTTGCGATTTCGGGGGTTATGCCGCTTATTTCGCATAATTCTTCAACAGAAGCGTTTACAATGGCGCTTCTCGTTTTGAATTTTTCAAACAGTTTTTCGGCTCTCGCTTTTCCGACGCCTTTGACGTTTGTAAGCATAACCGTCTTCATTTTCTTTCTGCGGGAAGCGTCCATTTTTGAAAAGGTGTATCTGTGGACTTCCTCCTGAATTTTGTAAATGAAAGGGTAGAGAAGTCGGTCTTTTGAAATGCTTATCTCGTTTTCTCCGTCGGTTATTGCGCGCGTTTTATGAAAACTGTCCTTTATCATACCCAAAACGGGAATATCTATTCCCATTTCGTCTTCAAGCGATTTTATGGTCGAAACGTGTCCTATTCCGCCGTCAAGCAGAATTAAATCGGGACGAACCGAAAAAGCGCCCTGCGTGTCGCTTTGTAAATGAGTAAACCTTCTTTTTAAGGCCTCTCTCATCGCAGCGTAGTCGTCCGTGCCTTCAACCGTTTTTATCGAAAAGAGTCTGTAATCGGACTTTTTGAATTTGCCGTTTTCGGTAACTATCATTCCGCAGTACATATCGCTCTCACCGCTGTTTGAGATGTCGTAACTCTCAATTCTTTCGGGAACGACTTCGAGGTTGAAGGTCTGCGCGATATGCAATGCTAAAGACGAATCGTCTTCCTCTTCTTTCTGCTTTGTGATTATTGCCGCCTTTGCGTTTTCGTCAGCCATCAGGCAGAGATTTTTGTTGACGCCCTTTACGGGAACGCGTATGTTTACCGAGCGGCCGCATTTTTCTGACAAAATGCTCTTTGCACCGTTTATCTCTTCTTCGCCCGCGTTAAATGAAACGTATATCTCGTTCGGTATCGTGTCGGGGTTGTCGTAATAGCGCAGAATAAGGTCAAAAAGCTCCTCGGTATCGGTAATTTCATACGAATTCATATGAATTATGCTTTTATCTATAACCGCGCCGTTTCTTATATTAAGTATCGCAGCCGCCGCATGCAGATCCGACTCGTAAAATCCGAAAACGTCTTTCTGAACGGAGGGAGAAGATTTAACTTCCTGTTTCTGCGACAGAATTTTAAGGTTGTTTATACTGTCCCTGAATTTTGCGGCAGCCTCAAATCGCATTTCTTCCGACGCTTTGAACATCTTTTCTTCAAGCGACTTTTCGGCGTCTTTGTAATTGCCTTTTAAAATCATTTCGATTTCATTGAAAGCGTCTTTGTATTCGGATTCCGGAATCGTTCCGGTACACGGAGCGGTGCATTGGGAAATATGATAATTAAGACAGGGACGGCAGACTTTTTTGCCGTAAACAAAGGTCTTTTTGCACGTTGGAAGCTTGAAGGTCTTGTTTATCATTGAAACAATATCTTTCGCCGCGGCGGAAGAAGAGTAGGGGCCGAAATATTTGCCGTCGTTACGCCTTGTATGTCCGATATTCAAAACCGGA